>JBKCTR010000151.1:0-6491 GCA_046318755.1 Planctomycetaceae bacterium | reverse complement strand
TGTTACTGAAACAGCAGAACCTCACGAACCGGCGACCGCCTACTCCGCCGCAGGCTCGACGCGGTAGACTCGGTTCCCCAGTTTGACCACCACCGGTTCGTTGAAGGCGAGGTATTTGCCCGCCTGTCCGTCGAGTGACGCCGCCACTTCAAAGAACTCGGGGCTGAACTGGCGGATCGTCTGGGCCTGTTGCAGTTCCTGCTCGGAGAGTTCGGCGTCCTGCCAGACATTTTGCTTGCGGTAGAACGTCTTGCGGCTGATCTGCCGGACATTGGTGGTCACCGTGGTTCGTCCCTCGGCATCCTGCACGAGTGCCCCGCGACCGCGCGATTCCGTCAGTTTCTTCGCTTCGGCCATGTCCAGCGCCCCCCCTGCCGCTGCGGCGGCCCCCGCGGGAGCCGCATTGGCCCGCTGCAGGTTCCCCTTGAAAGCCCGCTGCGACACTCCCGCCATGCCCGACACTTTCCCCAACTCTTCACGGGTGATGTCCGAAGCCCGGCGGCCGAACGCCGCCCGGTCGTGCACCGCCACCCCCTCATCGGCCAGGAACGACGTGTAGGGAGTGAGAATGCCGTGCTTCAGCGAGAGTTGCACCAACTCATCGACCAGTTCCTGATTCTGCCCCCGCAGATCGAGTTCATCGATAATCTCGCCGATCCGCCGGGTGGCCCAGAGCTTCTCGATGAAGGCATACGAGTCATCGGTCGACTTCGCGGGAAACATCCCCTCGCCCGTGAATTGCCGCCGCTCGGTTCCCTGCTGCCCCGACAACTCGAATTTCACCGGCCCCGTCGCCTTGTAGCGCCCCACATAGACCAGTTGCTCACCCTGGTACAGATCGGTCAGTTGCCGGGGATAGGTGCGGGACACGACGTTCTCGGTCTGTCCCGCCACTTCGAGGCGCAGCTTCAGATCGGTCAGCACAGGGGCCCCAATCTTGCCATACAGACTGGCGACGCTGGCTTCGATGTTCTCATTGGGCTTCACGTACACCGAACGGCCCCGATGGTCGGCCGCCAGCCGGTCGAGCAGCCGCCCATTCACGTCAAACCCCACGCCGAAGGCATACATCCGGGCATGCACCTGGTTGTGCTGGCGGGCATTCGCGGCGATCTTCTGCTCGTTGGTCTCCCCCACGGTCGGCAGTCCGTCGGTCATGAAAATCACATAGGTCGGACGATTGGGATCCTGCAGCAATTGCAAGGACTTCGTCAACGCTCCATCGATGTGCGTGCTTCCCCCCGGATACAGCCCGTCGACAAACTGCAGGGCCGCTTTCACCGTCGCCTCATCCCCCCGCTGCAACTCGGGACGAAAGCTCTCGATGTTCGAATCGTAGGTGACAATGTTGAACAGATCCCCCGGCTGCAGCCGGCTCAGCAGGAACTTCAACGCCTCCTTCGCCTGGGTCATTTTGGGGCCCGCCATGCTGCCCGACTTGTCGAACGCGAACAGCAGTGTCCGCTCGATCTTCGCCTCAGCCCCTCCCTGGATCTCGGGACTCGACAGCAGCAGAAAGTACCCCTCATCCGAATCGACCGGGCGATAACCCAGCAGGTTCATCCCCACCAGCCCATTCACCGTGCCGTACAACAGCCGGAAATCATCGGGAGAATAGCTGTTCTTGATCGCCAGCTTGACCACGGCGTGCTGATCATCGGGACGGGAGATCTCCACGGGATGGGTCGGGCTGTAGACCGTCTTCAACTGGTCGCGGGATTCGACCCGAATCGTCACATCCAGCGTCTCCACCGGTTTGTTCGAGTGCTTGGTGGTCCCCAGTGGCAACACGAGGTCAATCAGCCCCGCGTCTTTCCTCAGCAGTTGGGTGTAGCGAATCTCGACCTTCCGCTCGGCTCCGGGGGGAATCGGAAACACGCTGGTCTGAAACAGCCCCTGGCCGAGGTATTCAAGCAGGGCCGGGTCCCGGCGGGCCCGCACGATCTCTTCATAGATCCGGCGGGCCTCTTCTTTCTTCAGCAGTTTCCCCGCCAGTTCCTTCCCATCGACCAGCAGGGTCAATCCACTGATCGCCGCCTCATCGGGCAGGGGAAACGCAAAGATCGCTTCCAAAGTCTGGCTGCCCGTGTTCTGAAACACCTGCGAGACCTGCACCTTGGCCACCTGTTCGACCACTCCCACCTGCATCTCGACCTGCCGGATGCGGTACTCGGTCGACCGGGGTGGAACAGGAGGAACAGGCACGGGGGGACGGCGAAAGCCGCTGTCGACAATCACCAGTTGAGCCCCCGCCGGAGAGACCAGCACCGCCGCCACCAAAACCGTCGCGGCCACGGTGCTCCACAACCCCCCGGCCACCCGGAAACCCAATTGCAGCCAACCATTCCGACTTTGGAACCACGTCGCGGGATCCATACAACCACTCCTTCGAAGCGAAACCCGAATCAAAATCCACGGCCCCCGCAACCGACTCTATCCAACAGACGCCCACCGGCGTCGGGGAGTTCCCTGAAAAAGCCCAGACCAGGAAAAAATCATCCCCAGGCTGACTCGGCTCCTTCCGCAGGCCCTCGACGAAACCGCGACAGCAGCCGCTGCAATTCGTCCTGCAGCACATCGAACCGCGCCGGTTTGGACAGATAACTCTCGGCCCCCTGAGCCAGCGCGCGGTTGATGTCCGATTCGAGGTTCGAGGTCGACAACAGCACGACCGGGACATCCCTCAACCGGGGGTCGGCCTTCAGCGCCTGCAGAATCTCAATCCCATTCCGTCCCGGCAGATTGAGGTCGAGCAGCACCAGGTCGGGCAACCCCTCCTGCCGCAGGCAGGCGTCGAGACAGTCAAGCCCCGCCTCGCCATCGGCCGCGGCAGCGACCAGTTCCACCCCATCCAGTTCCTCCAGCGCCTCACGCAACAGCAGCACATCGTCCTCGTTGTCATCAATCACCACAATCCGCAGCGGGCGAACCGACGTCATGCGTCTCGCCCTCCCGCCGCGAAGGTCATGATGAACTCCGAACCCCCCCCTTCGCGGGCCCGCACCCACGCCTTTCCTCCATGTCGCTCCGCCACCCGCCGGACGATCGCCAACCCCGCCCCCGTCCCTTCAATCTCGCGCCCGACCGCCCGCTGGAACAGTTGGAAGATTCGTTCTTCGAACTCCGCGGGAACGCCCGGGCCCCGGTCGCGCACCACCAGCCCCTGTCCTTCCGGACCGCTCCACGGGGCGATTTCGACTTCCGGAGGCACTCCGGGGCGGGTGTACTTGAGGGCGTTCGACACGAGGTTGTAGACCGCCTGCGTGGCCCAGCGGCGGTCGGCCCGCAGTACGGGAAGCGGTCCCTGCACGGTCACCACTCCCTGGGTTTCACGAATCCGCGTATCGAGCTGCCGCAGCACATCGTCGACCACACCCTGGGCGGGAACCTGTGCCGAGCGGTCGACCGAACGCTCAATCCGCGACAGGGTCAACACGTCCTGCAGCAGGTGATCCAGCCGCTCTCCCGCCCGCACCACCCGGTTCAGAAAGTCTCGCCCCTTCTCATCCAGTCGTTCTCCGTAGCGTTCCACCACGAGCCGCGAAAAACTCTGAATGGCCCGCAACGGTTCCCGCAGATCGTGCGAGGTCACGTACAGCAGCGTCTCGAGATCTTCCTTCTTGGCCCGGATTTCCTCGGCCGCCCGCCGCGCCGCCGTCACGTCGCGAAACACCACCACCCCCCCCCGGATCCGACCATCGGCATACCGCAACGGCCGCCCGTTGACGCTGATCACCGCCGGCTCGCCCCGGTGCGGGTTGCGCACCAAGATCTCGAGGTTCTCAACCGTCTCGCCCCGAATGGCCCGGGTCAGCGGCAGTTCCTCCTGCGCGAACGGAGTCTGGCCATCGGGGTGATACAGGCCATAGAACTGCGGCCACTCCTCCCGCGGCACGGGCGCCGCTCCCACTCCCACGATCCCCGCCGCCGCCGGGTTCCACCGCAGAAACTGCCCATTTTCGTCCGCCACCACCACGCCGTCGGCCAGGCTGTTGAGAATCGCCTCCAGCAACTCGGCCTGCTCCTCAAGCTCTTCTCCCTTCCGCTTCAGCTCCAGATTCTTCGCCTCGAGTTCCCGGGCCGATGCCTCGAGAGACATCTCGGCCCGACGCCGATCGGTCACGTCCGAGACCAAAATCTGCGTCCCCACAATCTGCTTGCTCGCATCGTAAACCGGGCTCTTGTGAACCTGCACCCAGCGTTCGTCATCTCCCCGTCGATACGATTCAATTTCATCAATCGGCAAGCCGGTCTGCAGCACCCGCTCGTCCCCCGCGCGATACCGGTCGGCCAATTCTTCGGGAAACAGGTCGTAGTCGGTGTGCCCCAAAATCTTCGGCAGAGACAGGCTCGAGAAGTCGAGGAATTTGCGGTTCACAAAGCTGTAGCGATGCTGCCGATCCTTTCGCAGGACCGCCAGGGGGAGGTGGTCGACCAGCGAATGATAGAGCGCCTCGGAATCGCGCAGGGCCTGCTCGGCCTCCATCTCGAGGGTCGATTTCTGCTGCTGCACCAAGGCCAACTGCTCGCCCCGCTGCTGCGCCATTTCCTGCAGCCGGGCCTCCGACTCTTTCGATTGCCGCTGCGCCCGAATCAACGGCAAGACCGTCAGCACAATCCCCCAGCACGAGACCAGCATCCAGGCGCGGGGCTCCCAGCCACTGTGCTCGTACAGCAGAACCCCCAGAGACAACACCGAGACCACCGCGCTCATGCACAGGGTCCAACGCAGCGAACCGGTGCGGGCGGCGATCCAGACCGGCCAGAGGTACAGCACCGCCAGTTGCGATTTCGACGTGCCCCAGATCAAATCGACGGCGCAGACCAGCAGGGCGGTCACCGCACTCAGCAAGATTTCCGGGGCGAACGACATGCACTGTTCCTGGTGGACGGGTGTTTGAACATATCGAGCCGTCTTGGCCACGGCCACCGTGATCCCCCCCTCGGCGAGCCACCGAATCCCGCCGGGCACCTGCTACTCTCTTCTGCGTCTTGTTTCCCCCGGACCACACCGCATGACCGCCGCTGCGTCTCCCGCACCTCCCCCATCGTCCAGCTCCCCTGCCCCCGCGGCCGCCGTCGAAGAAACCCTCACGCCGGGGGTCATCTGGATCGCCGCCCTGGCCCTGGCGGGTATCGCCCTGCACCTTGTGTGGCGTTTCGGCTGGCCCGGGTCGGCCAGCACCACCGCACTGCCGGCCCATCAATACCCGCTGCTGGTGGTGTTGGCACTGGGGGGAACGCCCCTGGTTTGGGGGCTCATCCGCTGTGCGCTGCGGGGCGAGTTTGGCTCGGACCTGCTCGCCGCCCTGTCGATCGTCACCTCGGTCGCTCTGGGGGAATATCTCGCCGGGGCGCTCGTGGTGCTGATGCTTTCCGGGGGCCAGGCACTCGAAGCCTATGCCGTCCGCCGCGCCCGCTCTGTACTCGAGGCGCTGGCCAAGCGCATGCCGACAGTCGCCCACCGCCGTGAAGATGGCGCGCTGGTCGACATCGCTCTCGAAGCCGTGGCGGTCGGTGACTCGCTGCAGGTCTTCCCCCACGAGATTTGCCCTGTCGACGGCACGGTCGTTGAGGGACACGGGGTCATGGATGAGTCGTATCTCACCGGCGAGCCTTACCGCATTTCGAAGGCTCCAGGAACCACCGTGCTGTCGGGAGCCATCAACGGCGAGACCGCACTCACCATTCGGGCCGACCGTCTGCCGGTCGACTCGCGCTACTCCCGCATCATGCAGGTGATGCGCGATTCCGAACAGCGCCGCCCCCGCCTCCGCCGCCTGGCCGACCAGTTGGGGGCCTGGTACACCCCGCTGGCCGTGCTGCTGGCCCTCATCGCCTGGGGAGTCTCGCAAGATCCCAGCCGGTTCCTCGGCGTACTGGTCGTCGCCACCCCCTGCCCCCTGCTCATCGCCATTCCCGTCGCCATCATCGGGGCGATTTCGCTCTGTGCCCGCCGGGGAATCATCGTCAAAGACCCCGCCGTGCTCGAAAAGATCGACACGTGCCGCACCGCGATCTTCGACAAGACGGGAACGCTCACCTACGGCGAACCCCGGCTCACCGACTTGATCCCCGCCGGAAACCTCTCGGCCACCGACCTGCTCTCACTGGTGGCCAGCCTCGAACGGTACTCGAAACATCCGCTCGCCTCGGCGGTCTCGGCGGCCGCCCGCGAACAGAACGTGATGCTGCACGAAGCCCAGCAGGTGAGTGAACCGCCGGGAGCCGGTCTGCAGGGAACGGTGGCGGGACGCAACGTTGAAGTCACGAGCCGCAAGCGGGTCCTGGCCCGGCAGCCCGATCTCGCCGCGACGCTTCCCCCACTCGCGGGCGGATTGGAATGCGCCGTGCTGGTCGATGGCACCTACGCCGGGCTGGCCCGCTTCCGCGACACCCCGCGCCAAGAGGGGGCGCAGTTCGTGCGACACCTCGGCCCGGCCCATCTCTTGGACCGGGTGATGCTGGGCTCGGGGGCCGGCCATTCGGAG
>JBKCTR010000150.1:0-3002 GCA_046318755.1 Planctomycetaceae bacterium | reverse complement strand
GGTGTGGCGGCCGCGGCAACAGTGGTGACGGCCCTGGTGATTTCCCAGGATCTGTCGAGCCGCATTCGCGCACTCGAGGAGCCGTTTCTGGCGTGGCTGCAGAATCTCATGTACGACCCGCGGCAGACCGTCCGCTCGTCTCAGACGCGGGACATCACGCTGTTGAGCCGGGGACGGATGGAACTCTCGCAGCGCCCCGTTCTCGACCTGTCGCACACACCCTCCCGCCTGCGGGTGCAGGTGATGGATGAATTTGACGGGACCTACTGGTCGACCTCGGCCCCATTGCGGCAGGCGCGGCGTCCGCTGGAGCCAGCGGTCAAGAACCGGGGGGCTGGTTCCCGGCTCGACTTCCTGATCCTCGACGACGCGCTCGATCAGCTCCCCGCCCCGGCGGGCACGTCGGCCGGGTTTGGGTTCAATGCCACCATCGATGCCGGGGGGGTCTTGACCGGAATCGGCCGGGTGCGCGACGGCAGCCTGTGGTACGACCCGCAGGAATTGCTTCCCACCGAGGAAACTCCCGGAGCGGGGCCAGTGCAACTTCCCGAACGCCTGCGTGAGCAGTTGACGCCATTGTTGCGCGAGATTGTTCCCCAGCGGGGCGACTCGGCCCAGACCGCGCGGGATCTGGAAGCGTTCTTTCAGCAGGAGTTCGAGTATTCGCTGGAAACCGACCTCATGACCGACGGCGGGGGGCAGCATCCGCTGACGGTGCTGATCCGTGACCGCCGGCCGGCGTGGTGCGTCTACTTCGCCTCGGCCCAGGCGGCGCTGCTGCGGTGTGCGGGCATTCCCTCCCGCGTGGTGGGGGGTTATCTCGTTCCCGAAGGAGGACCTCTCACCGGGCATGTGGTGGTGCGCGAGCAGGACGCCCACGCCTGGGTCGAGGCCTGGATCGAAGCCGAGCATCGGTGGCGGACGTACGACCCCACCCCCGCCGCCTCGCGCATCGAGGCCCTGAGGCCGCTGGAGCCCTTGAGCTGGATGAACCGGCTGGGGCGCGAGCTGCAGTCGCTGGCCCGGCGTGTCGCGCTGAAGCTGCGAAACCACCCGGTGAAGACCCTGGGGCAATTGATCGGGCTGCCAGCGCTCTTGGTGCTGATCCCGCTCGCCCTCTGGCGGTGGCGCGTCCGTCGCCAGCAGGCGCTGGGTGCGCACCGTGGTGCGTTGGTGCTGACGGCGTCCGATCCCCTGCTCAACCGCGCGCGGACCGAGTTTGTGCGCTCTCTGGTGCGCTGGGGCGTGCAGCCCGGTCCGCACGAAACCGAGACCGACCTGCTGCAACGACTCGCCGAGCGCCCCGACGCACCCCATCCCCGCGCCCGGGAATTCGTCACCCGCTACCAACAGGCCCGATATCAACGGCTGACCGGCGATGACGAACTGCTGCATCTGGCGCAGTTTTAGGCATCACCCGGGGACTGCGTCACCCCGACCACGCCACCGTCGCGGTGCCGCTCCATCCCCGAACCGGCCCTCCGCGAACTCCCCTCGTCCCGCAGGGTCCGCACCGGTGCAGGGGGTTGCTCGGCCAGCCGGGCCATCGTGCCATCGTCGAAGTGTTCATCACAGTCCGGGCAATACAGCATCCCCCGGGGAAACCGCGCGGGGAGGGCCCGCTGGCACCCGGGACAGGCGACCTGAATTCCATACCTCACGAGCAGGAACGGCAACAGCAGCCATAAGAACTGGATGCAGAACAGTCCCGCGGCATCGTCGATCTGGGAGGTCACGAACCGCGTCATCGGGGGAACCCAGACCACCGGTGTGAGCAACCACCGCCGCCAGAGGTAGAGCGACAATCCCATTTGCAGCAGCGCCATCAGCCAGGCGAAACGCCAGATTCTCCGCCGAGTGCGCCGGAAATCTTCCGCCTTTACCGTGAACATGGTCCTGGTCCAGGGGGAACGGGGAATGCCTTATCTGCAGACGGAATGGTCTCCGGCCCCCCAATCCTCGCGAGACAGTTCCTTCGATTCCATTCCCTTCCCTGCTGATGCAACGCCGGCGGAGCTGCCATGGGCTGCTGGGAGAGGCGCTCCATGGTGCCGTCGTCGGTGTATTCATCACAGGCTGGGCAATAGTAGACCCGGTGTCGGCGGAATCGGGCGAGGGAACCGAGACACTGCGGACAAACCACTTGGATTGCAAACCGCCGAACCAACCATCCCACGGCCACCAACCCGACCGCCTGAAGCAGCCACAAATCCAGGAAACCAATGGGATAGCCGAGGATCACCGCCAAAGGGGACGGTCTCCCAAAGGACAGCGGGACCGCCAGAATGACCACCAGACCCACAATCTGCAGCAAACCCAGCAGCCGAACGTAAAGCCGCACGCGTTGCGAGAATTGGTCGTACTGACTGGGGAACAGGGTCATCATCGCAGTGTTCCATGAATGGCCCGATTCATGTTACTTCAACCACCGGGTCCACCAGTCGAGAATCTGTCCCAGGCGGTGGCGGCGCAGGTCGGGGGGACCACTCCGGCTGAGGCCGTGGCTCGACTCACGCGGGTACCGCACAAACCGCACTGGCACCTGGTTGAGATGCAGCACCGTGTAGACCTGCTCGGCCTGCTCGACGTTGCACCGCAGATCTCCCTCGCTGTGGATGATCAACGTCGGAGTGCGCGCCTCCCCCAGATACTTCAGCGGGCTCATGCTCCAGAGCGCCTCGGGACGATCCCACGAGTTGCCGGGGAAGTAACTGTCGGGCTCGTCGGGCAGGTCGCTCGATCCAAACATGCTCACCAGGTTCGACACGCACCGGTCGGTAATCGCCCCGGCAAACTCCCGGGTGTGGCCGATCACCCAGTTGGTCATGTAACCGCCGTAGCTCCCCCCCATCACTCCCAGGCGCTTCGGGTCGACCATCGGCTGCGACTTGAGGAACCGGGTGACTGCCTGGATATCGACCCAGTCGGCACTCCCCCATGCCCCGCGGATGGCCGCCGTGTGATCGCGTCCATAGCCCTTGCTGCCGCGCGGATTCGAATAA
>JBKCTR010000149.1:0-15348 GCA_046318755.1 Planctomycetaceae bacterium | reverse complement strand
GGGGAGCTTCCCTTCCAGACCTCGCTGGAAGACATCCACATGCATGTGGAGACGGCTCTGATCCAACGGCTGGGAGACGTGGGGCGGCGGCTGCACACCGGCCGCAGTCGCAATGACCAGGTCGCCACCGATCTCAAACTCTATGTGCGCGACGCGATCGACCAGGTCGACCGGCTGCTGATTGACGTGCAACGGGCGTTTGTCGAGCGGTCTCCGGCCGACCTCGAGGTGATCTTGCCGGGCTACACTCACCTGCAGCGCGCCCAGCCGGTGGTGGCGGCCCACTACTGGCTGGCCTACTGCGAGAAGTTCGAACGGGACCGGCAACGGCTGGCCGACTGCCGCAAGCGGGTGAACATCTCTCCGTTGGGGGCGGCGGCCCTGGCGGGAACCTCGCTGCCGATCGACCGGCACCTGACCGCCTCGCTGTTGGGGTTTGCCGAGCCGGCGGCCAACAGCCTCGATGTCTCCAGTGACCGCGACTTCCTCATCGAGTACTGCCAGTGCCTGGCGCTGATTGCCGCCCACCTCAGCACCTGGGCCGAGGAATGGATCCTCTGGTGTACGACCGAGTTCGGGTTCCTGAAGCTGCCCGACGCCTACACCACCGGCAGTTCGATCATGCCGCAAAAGCGGAACCCCGACGTGCTGGAGCTGGTGCGGGGGAAATCGGGGCGGGTGATGTCGGCGGCCCCGCGGCTCTTGACGTTGGTGAAGGGTTTGCCCCTGGCCTACAACCGCGACCTGCAGGAGGACAAGCTGGCGGTGTTCGACGCGCACGACACCATTGTGGCCTGCCTCGAGCTGATGCCGGCGGTGGTCCTGGGTGGAGGACTGCAGGTCGAGCGGATCAACGCCCGGCTGGAAGAGGGGTTCCTCGACGCCACGACGCTGATGGAATACCTGATCAAGCGAGGGGTTCCGATGCGCACTGGGCACGAGACAGTGGGGAAGCTGGTGCGTGAATGCGAACGGCGGGGCTGCCGGTTGGCCGACCTCTCGCTGGCCGATCTGCAGGGGGCCTGCCCGCAGATTGAAGCGGGGGTGTTGGATGTGCTGGGGGTGGCGAATGCGGTGAAGGCGCTGGTGAGCTACGGCTCGGGAGGCCGGGCGTCGGTCGAGCAACAACTCGCCCGTTGGCAAGAGCGGCTGGGGATCACACACCCCAGGTGAGGGGTGCGGGAACCTACGGCAGCTCTTCAAGGAAGGCCCGCTTGAGACGGGCATTGGCCTTGCTGATCTCAGACACCAGACGGGCGACCTCTTCCCGGTGCCCATCCTGCACCTCGTGTTCGAGCAGTTCGAGCTTGTCGCGCACCAGCTTGGCCCGCGCCTGATGATAGGGAGACAGCGAACCTCGCCGCAGGAACTGCCCCACCTCGAGCTTGCGGGTCCAGCCATCGTAGATGTCGATCCAGCGATGGGCCTGTTCGAAGTTCAGCGCCAGGGCAGCGGAGAGCGCCTCTCCCTGGGCGACGTAGATTTCTTCGAACGTCTCGTCGGCCGGCGGGTAGTAGGCATAGCAGCCGACAATGCTGAAGGCGACCAGCCCCAGCAGGATGGTCCCTCCCACGACAGCCGGGGAGACGACGACGTCGAACCGGCCCGGTTGGTGGTTGGCGGGGGCGGGCTGAGTCAGCCAGGCCTCGACATCGAACCACGGCCTGGCCCCCCGCACGGCCAGCCCCACACCGCACAACAGGCCCAGCAACTGCAGCGACTTGATCTCAAAAAACTGGGCATCTTGCCGCAGCCGGTCGCGGGTCAACTGCGCCAGTTCTGGTCCCCCCGAGTACCAGGCCCGGCAGTAGACATCGAAGGCGTGAGTGTGCCCGGCAATCTCCTGCCCGTGGGGAAACAGCGGCCGGTCGATGCCATAAGACAGGCCCAGCACCACCAGCAAAAGCAGGCCCAGCCACGCCCCTCCGCGGCGCCAGCCGTAACAGGCGAACATCCAGGCGACGAGGCCGAGGTTCATCCCCGCCCCCAGAGAGAGCAGCACGAATGCCGCCCCCACCGAGTTGCCATGCTGGAACATCATTCCCAATTGCGACATCGCCATCATGGGACTGGCGTAGGCGGGCAGGGCGAGGGCCGACATCAGCAGGGGGGCCCACAGGTTGTCGTGGTTCATGCTTCCCTGCAGGGAATTGGGAGGGAGCACCGCCGCCAGAAGTGCCACGCCGGACAGTCCCAACAGAATCAGGGCCGCACTGGAATCGGCGCAGTCACGCCCCATGGCGGCGACCAGCGACACAATCCGCCGCACCCCATAGCGGACCGGGGGGAGTGGCTCGGCAGGCTGGGCGGTGTGGGGAAACAGCCAGTCCCAGAGCGCCCCCACCACGGTGACCACCACCAGCGAGCAGGTGGCGAACGCGAGAATGGTGAACGGTTCCGACAACGTCAGCCCGTACATCAGGGAGAGGGGGTTGAACAGGGGAGCGGCCAAGGCGAAGGCCAGAATGGTTCCCCCCGGCAGTCCCGCCCTACGCATTTCCCGGACCACCGGAATCACCCCCAGCGAGCAGACCGGTAGCAGCATGCCGATCAGCCAACCCACCAGCAGACCTTTCCAGCCCCCGCCGCCAAACAGGCGACGCGTGTTCTCGGGGCCGAGGAAGCGGCGGAAGATGGCGGCGATGAAGACCCCGGCCAGGATGAAGGGGGCCGCCTGCAGTGCGGCCTGGCCCACCCGCAGAACGATACTCCAGACAATGGCCGTTCCCATGGAATGTCTCGATGGCGCGGGGAGATGGAACTCAGGGTTGGGTCAAGGCGGGGGGGGCCGGCACCGATGCCGGGACGGCCGCAGAGTCGGGAGACGGATCGGATGACTGGTGGGGTGATTGGCTGGGCGCTGGCGCATCAAGTGGCCGGAAAATCTGGTCGGTGGCCACGGACAACAGGTCTTCCCACTGGGCCAATTCCGGCTCGAAATCCCTGCGGAACTGCGCTCTTTCGTCGTTCACGCCCGCCAGCAGCCCCGGCTGGTGTCGCTGCAGCAGTTCTTCGGCGCGACGAACACTGGCGGTCAGCTTCGTCCAGGGCTGCTCGGTCATGTCGGTCTCGAGCGCCAGACTGGGAAGCCATTGCAGCAGATCGGCGAATTGTTCCAGCCGGGCGGGGGTGACGGTTGGTCCCGGCCGGACCGGGGCGAGTTCGTCCAAACGGCTACGGAGGTTGCGCACCGCCACGGCATACGTCTTGGGATAGTGACCGGGAATGTGGTGGTGGGCGTGTTCTTCGGATGGATCCGAACCCCCCCGCTGACAGCCACTGAAACCCAGGAACCCGCAGAGCAACAGGGCCCACAGGGCCGCGGCCCGCTGCGCGACCGGTGCGGAGGGGCAGGGGGGAAGCCGGGTGTGCGGAACGCGCGGGGTCAAGGGAAGCATCACGCGGTTCCTGAAGGGGTGCAGGGGGGGACGGGGGTCTTGTCGAGGATCTCGTCGATCAGCCGACTGGGTTGTTCGACATCGCATGCCAGTCGGACTCCCAGCACGGGGCGGGCGACCTCCTGAACATCGTCCGGGATGACAAACTGCCGGTGCTGCAGCAGGGCCCGGGCTTGGGCGGCCCGCTGCAGAATCAGCAGGCCGCGGGGAGAGACCCCCAGAGAGATCCGCGGATGACTGCGGGTCGCCTCGGCCAGCCGCACGAGATACTCGCGCACCCCCGCGGTCACCGACTGTCGGGCGACGATGTGCTGCAACCGTTGAAGTTCGAGGGGATTGAGCACCGGTTCTTGGGGAATGTCCTGGCAATCGTCGACCGTCAGGGCATCGGCCAGCATGTCGAGTTCATCATCCCGCGCGGGATAGCCAATGCTCAGTTTCATGGCGAACCGGTCGAGCTGGGCTTCCGGCAGGGGATAGGTGCCATGCTGTTCGGTGGGGTTCTGGGTGGCAATCACGAAGAATTTGTGAGACAGCCCCTGCCGTGCGCCGTCGATGGTCACCTGCCGCTCGGCCATCGCCTCAAGAAGCGCGCTTTGGGTACGGGGCGTGGCCCGGTTGATCTCATCGGCCAACAGCACATCCGAGAAGACGGGGCCGGGATGAAACTCGAACTCCTGCGTCTTCTGGTTGAACAGGTTGAAACCGGTAATGTCGCTGGGGAGCAGGTCGGGCGTGCATTGGATGCGGGCGAACCGCCCCCCCACCGCACTGGCCAGCGCCTTGGCGAGAGTGGTCTTGCCCAAGCCGGGGCGATCTTCCAGCAGCAGGTGGCCGTGGGCCAACAGGCAGATGAGGACCGACTCGACCACCTCGGCCTTGCCGCGCAGCGCGGAATTCAATCGGTCCCGCAGTCGGTGGATTGTTTCCTGCGGAATCGTGGGGGGGGCTTCGTGGTTGTGCTGCAGCCGAAGGGTCATGCGGAAGAGATCGGGGTGAGAGGAGAACGTGGGCCGACAGACGAACGGGGCGGCGCGGGAACGGCAGGCTCGATCGCCCGCAGTTGCCAATGCCGTCGCGACAACCGTTCGGACACTTCACGACACAGCGGCTCGACTTCGGGTAGCGGCAGGGGACAGGGTCCCGTGCCGTCATAGGCGGCCCACTCAACACACTGCAGGAACTTCATGAGTGGGTCGGTGTGCTCAACGGGGAAGGTTCCCGCGGACCGCAGACGCTGGCGGGGAGTGGCCCCCGGTGGGATCTGCGGACCGAACAGCTCGCGCCGCAGATCGACCAGCGCGAGGGTGTCGAGCACGCGCTGCCGCGGTTTCGGAGAGGGGAACCGGCTCCAGCGAAGGGTTGACCAGCGCTCCCGAACGAGGCGGCGCTGCCACACACACCAGGCCAGCGCCGTCAGTGCGGCCAGCAGAAACCAGGCATGACCGACCCCCCAGGCCACGATGTCTTGCAGGCTTTGCCAAAGCCGTTCCCACAGTGTGGTGGGGGTTGTCAGCAGTTCGTAGCCTGGCGTCGGCTCGATCTCCAGCCAGGTTCCCGACCCGACATAGACCTCGGCCCAGACGTGCACATCGTGGGGCGAGACCGGAGTGGAGCGCGACTTGGCGTCGTACCGCGCGGGGTCGGCATAGAAGCCCGAGACCAGCCGGGTGGAGTAACCCAAACCCCGCAGCAGCAGGGCGGCCGAGCTGGCGAACAGGTAATCGGGTCCGCGTCTGTCGGTTTCGAGAAACTCGCGGATCGAGAGGGGCGACGTGGCGGTGGAGGTGGCACCTCTGACGACGGTCCCTCCCGTCTTGAGACGCTGGCAGATCGCGGCAATCTGCGGGGCACCGGGGGGCAGCCCCGCCGTCCATTCGCGTGCCGTCCGGCGCAGCCACTGTGAATCGTCATCGTCACCCAGCAGCCGGTAGCGGTCTTGGGCGGTGGTGGAGATGCGGTCGATGGTGGAGATGCGCGCGGCTTTCAGCGGCCGGGATTGCAACTGGATGACTGTGCTGTCGGGAATCGATTGGCGGGGCATGCCCAGCACAGTCTCCTGATGCCACACGAAGAATTCGGGCTGGTCGACGCGATCGATATGCACCCCCAGCGGATGCCACGGGGTGGGGATGCGGTTGGTGTCGAGCCGCTGGATCCGCAGCAGGTGCAGATCCTGCCCGACCGCGAGTCCCGCCCCCGCCACGGTGGGGATCCGAATCCAGGGGCGTCCCGACACCTGCTCGACCTGAAATGGGGGGCGGTTGCTGCGGGTGGGCTCGGCCAGCCAAGTGGTGCCATCAAACAGGTCGAACACCTCCAGCCTCAGATGCAACGGAGTCCGGCCGACGAGGTGAAACAGGGCGGGCTGGGGCTGATCGGCCAGTTCTCCCGGGCTGCGGCGTCCCTCGCGGACCGTGCTGAACTCACGGCCCGCCGCCCCCGACTGGGCCATCCGCTGCTCGACTTCCAGCTCGAGCGAGGGGGGCAGGGCGACCGACCGGTCGGCACTGCGGCGGGGAGGGGGCTCGCCGTACTGGTCGTTGAAGATGTCGTACAGGCTGGGGCGGTCGGAATCGAGAAAGAGTTCGCTGTCGACCGGACCAAAGCTGCGGGCATCGTGCTTGCCAGCCACCAGCATGTCACCATCGTGAACACCCTGCCGGGCGTTCGGGTCGTAGGCACCCGTCCCCCCCGATGTGGGGAAGAGGCTGCCCAGAGGGCCGCGGGGGTTGTAGGGCTGCAGGGCGGCCAGCACGAGAAAGCCCGCCAAGGCGGCCGGAATCACCAGAGACCAGCGCAGGGTCGCCCGCCGAACCGTCTGGGCCGACAAGGTGCCGGTCAGTCCCTGCCAGTACCAAGCCACCAGCCAGCAACTTCCCGCGAGCACATAGAGCAGCAGCCAGACCCAGGGAGTGCTTCCCTGGTCGACCGAGACCGAAAACAGAACGAGAAACAGGCTGAAGGCGACCCCCAGCGGCTGGATTTGTCGATGCCGGTCGAGGGCGGCCAGCACCACCACCACGTTCCGCAGAATCACCAGCAGATACAGTTCGACGGCGAGACCCTGCCCCGCGAGACTCCAGAGCCAGCCTTCCAGAAAGGCGGCGGCGAACGCAGTCAGGACCAGCGAGATGGCCGCGGCCCGAAACAGTTCGCGGGACCGGGCCAGCCAGCTCACAACGCACTGCAGGCCGAGGATGATCGCCACAAAGAGCAGCGTCTGGCCCACTCCCGCGGACCACCCAGCACTGCCTCCGGAGAGGGCCCGTTGCGTCAAGAGGCAGCCGCAGAGGGCTAGCACCACCCCCCAGATGCGGGTGGGAGAGAGGCCGGAGAAGCGTGTGGGAACCGTGGGGGAGGCAGCGTCAGCGGGAGACAGCGAGGCCATGACAGCTCTGCTCCCAATGTTGTCGGAATGAAAGCTCTAAGTCTTCCCACTGCTGACGGGTCTTGCGCAGGGTGTGCTGGTCCTCCCCCAGATCGGGCAGGGGCTCTTCCGGTCCGGCTGCGGCCGGCAGGTTCAGCCACACCGCCACCCCCCCGGCGGCGGGCGCGGGCTTGGTGTCCCCCGCGGCATCGGCCGCCTGGCAGATCACGAACCAACCCGCACGCCGTCCGTCGCCGCGCACGGCCGACCAACCTCGGGACGTGGTGCAGATCAATCGGAATCCCCGGCTGCGCGGGGGGGCGCTGGACGTTGTGGAACTGGCCAGGCCAGTCAGGGGGAGCCGGGCCAGTCGATCGAGCCACCGTTGCCGCGTGCTGCCCTCACCCAGGATCGGGATGGTTTCGCCGGCCAGCCAGAGGTCGACCGCGGCATGCTGGGCGTGCAGGGCCGAGCCGAGGCTGGCGGCCGCCCGGATGGTCCATTCGAGCGTTCCATTGGGTCCAGGGGGCGAATGCAGCGCTGGGTCGAGTTGCAGTTCGATGGTGACCGAGGCCTGGGCGGCCGCCTGGCGTTCGGAGGTGATCAGCCGGCCTTGCCGGGCGGTCTGCATCCAGTGGACTCGCCGCAACGAGTCGCCCGGGCGAAACAGGCGGGTCCCCGTGAGGTCTCCCTGATCGCCGGTGCGCCGTGGGGCCAGGCGTTCCGACCATTCGCGCAGGTCGGGGGCATCGGGAATGGAGGCCAGGGGATTGATGCGGGGCCAGACCAGCAGGGGGTGGTCCACCGTGACGGCCACCGACGCCGACCAAAGTCCAAACGGGAACGAGGTGGTCAGCCGGGCGGGAGCGCAGGGGAATTCCCCCCGACTGTCGGGAACGAAATCGAATTCGAAGCGGTGCGTGCTCCAGCCCCCCACCCGCGCCAGGGCCCAGGCGGGCTCGACACCCGGCCAGCGTCGAAAACCCTCCCGCAAAGACAACCCCCAGACGGGCCACGGACAGCGATTGACAATCTCCAGCACCACGGGCGTCGGTTCGCCCTCGGTGGCCCGGTGCTGTTGGAAGTCGAGACGGGCCCGCAACCCCCGCAGCGACAGCCACGGCCAAAGGCCCCCTAGCAGCAGCACCAGCGCCAGGCCGCACACCAGGATCCACGCCGTCGCCGTCAGGTAAATCGCCGTCGCCAGCGACATCACCAGCCCTAAAAACAACGGAACCGAAGGATGCTTCAGCCAATACACCCAGCGGTTGGCCCCCGGGCAAAAGTCATGCGTCAGCAGGTCCGCCAGCCGGGCGACACCAGGAAGCAATCCGTAAATCCACCGGGGAGGAGCCATGCCGCTGTCGCAGTTCGAACAAAGATGCACACTGTATGCAAAAATACATACTACACTTCAGAATCGTTGGAATAAAAGCCCAGGAATTGCGACCGGTGCGCAGGTTCACCATTCCGGCACGCGACGGGCCCGGCCCGCTCCCTGTGGCACGATCTCTGGTTCCGTCGTCTGACTGCGGCCAGTGTACTGGGAATGAGGGCAGTGGGAATGAGGGCAGGGGGCGATACAGGCAGAGGCGATACGGGCAGGGGGCAGACGTCCGGGGGGAAGGCCTGTCTCGGCTCCCCCGGGGTGCTGTCGGATGGTCGACCAAGTGACGGTCAGTGGCCCGCGGTCCGCGACTGCCACCACAAGAACCCCGTCCGAATGAGCTTGGCGATTTCAATCAGGCTGACCGGGATGAACGCCAGCACGCCGATCAGCAGCCAATCTTGTCCTTCCAGAGGAGCGGTCTCGAACACGCGGTCTCCCCCGGGAATGGTCACCACCGCGAACTGCAGCAGGGCCGAAACCACGATCGCCCCCAACAGGTGCGGATTGGTGAACAGCCCAATCTCGGGAACCGAGTGATGGTGGCTGCGGCAGGCAAACGCGTACAGCAATTGCGAGAACGCCGCGACGCAGAACGTGATGGTCTGAGCCCGCTGCGGATCTTCAGGATGGGCCTGGCGGGCCCATAGATAGCCAACGAGGCAGACCCCGGCAATCACACTTCCATGCAGCAGAATCAACAGCCCCCGCGAGAGCGTGATGACCGACTCGCGCGGTGGCCGGGGGGGCCGCCGCATGATGTCCTTCTCGGGCTTCTCCATCGCCAGCGCCAGGGCCGGCAGGCCGTCAGTCACCAGGTTGATCCACAGGAGCTGGATGGGCTGCAACGGCGAGGGGAGGCTGAACAGAGCCGAGATGAACATCAGCAGCACCTCCCCCGTGTTGCACGACAGCAGGAAGTGAATGAACTTCTGGATGTTGTCGAAGATGCCGCGGCCTTCTTCGACGGCGTTCACAATCGAGGTGAAGTTGTCGTCGGTCAGTACCATGTCCGACGCCTCCTTGGTGACGTCGGTTCCGGTGATGCCCATGGCCACGCCGATGTCGGCCGACTTCACCGCGGGGGCGTCATTCACGCCGTCGCCCGTCATCGCCACAACCTGCCCGCGCGACTTCCAGGCCTGCACCACCCGCAGCTTGTGCTCGGGCGAGACCCGGGCGTAGACGGCGATGTGGTCCACCTGCTGGGCCAGCTCGGCATCGCTCATGGCGTCGAGCCGGTTCCCGTCGATGGTCCGGTCGTCCGGTCCCGCCAGTTTCAGTTCGCGGGCCACGGCTGTGGCGGTGTCGGGATGGTCTCCGGTGATCATGACGGGACGGATGCCGGCGGACCGGCAACTGGCGATCGACAGGGCGACCTCCTCCCGGGGAGGATCGATCATGCCCGCGAGTCCGGCGAAGACCAATCGTTCTTCCCGCGGCTCGCGGTGTTCTTCTGGCGCGACCTCACGGTAGGCCAGCGCCAGCACCCGCAGAGCCTGGCTGGCCATCTCCGAAGCGGCCTGCAGAATTCGCTGCTGTTGTTCCGAACCGAGCGTGACCGTTCCGGTGGCCAACAGCTCGTGATCGCACAGCCGCAAGATCACCTCGGGAGCCCCCTTGGTGAACATCCACCGGCGTCCATCGGGGGTTTCGGTCACCACCGACATCGCCTTGCGGTCGGAATCGAACGGGATCTCAAAGACCACCTTACCCGCAGCCGTGGCGGCCGACTGCCCCCCCTTCATCGCCGCCACCAGCAACGCCCCTTCGGTGGGATCGCCGATGACCCGCCACTTTTGGTTGTCGGTGGCCATCGGCTCGACCCGCGAGTTGTTGCAGCGGAGAGCGACTTCGAGTGCTTTCCGCAGCGGCCCGTCTTGCTTCGGGTCGAGCAGCAGGCCGGTTTCGGTTTGCGGTGCGTGGGGATCCAGCCGGCGAAACTCTCCTTGGGGTGCGTAACCCCCGCCCGAGACCCGCACCCACTCATGCCCCGTATAAAGGGCCCGCACGGTCATCTCATTGCGGGTCAGGGTGCCGGTCTTGTCGGAACAGATCACGGTCACCGAGCCCAGCGTCTCCACGCTCGGCAGCCGGCGGATCAGCACGTTCCGCTGCACCATCCGCCGCAAACCCAGCGCCAGGGCCATGGTGACCACCGCCGGCAACCCCTCGGGAACCGCGGCCACCGCCAGACTGATCGAACGAACCAACACATCGAGCAGATTGCCGGTCCGGCGGATTTCCAACAGAAACACCACCACGACGATCGACAGGCAGCCGATCACCAGAATCTTGCCCAGTTCCCCCAGACGACGCTGCAGCGGGGTCGGTTCGGCTTCCTGACGCTGCAGCAGCCCCGCAATCTTTCCCAGCTCGGTCTGCATGCCGGTCTCGGTAACCACCGCCTCGGCCTTCCCCGCCGCCACCACGGTGCTCATGAAGAGCATGTTCACGCGATCGCCCAGCGAGGTCTCGGCCGCCAGGCCCTCCGAGGGAGACTTCTCGCCCGGGACCGATTCTCCGGTGCGCGACGCCTCCTGCACCCGCAGGCCAAAGCCCGAGACCAGGCGGGCATCGGCGGGAATGCAATCGCCCGCCTCGATCTCGATGCGGTCTCCCGGGACCAACTGGGTGGCCGGGATGACCTCGGTGCGGCCGCTGCGGCGGACTCGCGCGGTGGGGGCCGAGAGCTTGGCCAACGCCGCCAAGGCCTTCTCGGCCCGATGTTCCTGCAAAAAACCAATGACACCATTCAATAAAATGATGGCCAGGATGGCCGCCATGTCGGCCAGATCCCCCAGCACCCCTGAAATGACCGCCGCCGCGATGAGAATCCAGACCACCAGTTCGTTGAACTGGGCCAGGAATTTCTTCCACAGCGGCTCGGGAGGGGCCTCGGAGAGCGCATTGAGACCGTAGTGCGCCTGTCGCGCGGCGATCTGTGAATCGGCCAACCCGGTGGGATCACCCGCCTCCAACTGTCGCAACAGTTCGGGCAGAGGCTGGGCATGGGATGGAAGTCGATTCGCGGCTTGCACTTGGGCGCCAGTCTGAAGCGGGGTCGGGGTCACGATGGGGGGGCGTGTTGGAAGCGGCGGGTGAATCTTAGTACAAACAGTTCATGGCCCCCCCCGACACTCCGACGAACCATCCGGACTCCGAGAGAACCGACTCTGTCGCTCTACAACGCGAACACCAGCCATTTGGTGCACTGAAAAACGGCGAATTCCGTCTGTTGTTGGTGGGCAACATCCTCTCGATGTTGGGAATGCAGGCCCTGCTCACCACGGTCGCCTGGGAGGTCTTCCAGCGCACCCGCGAACCGTGGCCCCTCGCGATGTTGGGTCTGGTGCAGTTTGTTCCCGTAATGCTGTTGTGTCTCCCCGCCGGGCAGTTGGTCGACCGCTTCGAACGGCGACGGGTGTTGCTGTGTGCTGTGTTGATGTTCCTGGTGGGGGCCCTGACACTGGCGTACAACTCGGCCCGACAAGGGCCGCTGTGGATCACCTACCTCACACTGGCTCTGGTGGGCGGGGCCCGGGCGTTCGCCCAGCCCGCCCGGGCCGCACTGTTGCCGGAAATTGTCCCCCGCGAATCGTTCGCGAATGCCGTCGCCTGGAGCAGCGGCGGTTTTCAATTCACAATGGTGGCGGGACCAGCGCTGGGAGGGTGGTTGACCTACTGGACAGGTGGGGCGACCGCCGTGTACTGGCTGACCGCGGTCTGCTGCCTGATCTACCTGGTCTGCCTGTTGTGCATCACCCCGCGGCCCCGCCCCGACAGCCGCGAACCGATCACCCTGCGGTCCCTGGCGGCGGGATTGGTTTTTGTCTGGAACAACCGGTTGATCCTCGCCGCGATCGCGCTCGACATGTTCGCCGTGCTGCTGGGGGGGGCGACGGCGATGATCCCGGTGTATGCCGACGTGATCCTCCAGACCGATTCCCTGGCGATGGGGTGGCTGCGTTCGGCTCCGGGAGCGGGGGCGGTGCTGATGTCGCTGGTCCTCACGTTGCGGCCCCCGCTGCAACAGGCGGGGCGGGCTCTGTTGTGGGCGGTGGTGGTGTTTGGGCTGATGACGATTGGATTTGGGCTGTCGCAATCGTTCTCGTTGTCGATGGCCTGCCTGCTGGTTCTGGGGGCGGCCGACATGATCAGCGTGGTGATCCGCAACACGCTGGTGCAGATGCAGACCCCCGACGCCATGCGGGGCCGCGTCTCGGCGGTGAATGGCCTGTTCATCACTGCCTCGAACGAATTGGGAGAATTCGAATCGGGGCTGGTGGCGCACCTCTTCCGGCGGGAAGCCGATCCGACGTTTGGACCACAGGTGGCGGTCGTGTCGGGTGGGGTGGGAACGATTCTGGTCGTGGCCCTGGTCGCCTGGCTCTGCCCGGCCCTGCGGCACTACGGCGACATCACCACGCGCAAGACTTCGCAGGATTGAAACCAGACGCCTCGAAGGTCACCCGGCGTCGCAGGGTCGACAAACGGGAGGTTCGTCGCCACGGCGTCGTGGAGTAGGCTTTTAGCCTGCTGTCGTTTGACGTGGTCGGCGGTGCGACCGATTGATCGACACCGCCACGCTGCTTGGAGACGAAAACACGCTGGGCCGCGTTGGATGTCGGCGGCACGCGGGATCACACGTGGGGGTTCGACAAACTGGAAGTTCGTCGCCACGGCGTCGTGGATTAGGCTTTCAGCCTGCTGTCGTTGGATGTGGTTCTTCAGACGGATCGTCAACCCGTCCCTGTAGCCCAAGACCATTCGGAGTCCCATGCGCCGACCTCGCAGAGGTTACTTCTCTCCGTCCAGCGAGGCCGCCTTGGCGGCTACCCTGGGTTACGGTCCCACAACCACGGCCTTTCCGCAGTCAGGGTTCCTTTCCAAACGGTGTGATGGGCATTGTGCGATCGGCTTCCGTATGCCACGGTGAGCGAAAGCAATCCTTACAGGATAGAGGTTCACTTTGGGGGGCACCCACCCGGGGTAGGTGCTGCGCACCAACCCCGGGCTGAGCGAAGTATCCCCTACGGGGAATCTTTCGGCCGGGGAGAATTCTGGAAGCACGCGGTACGCCTCTGGGAGGCATCGCTCGGAGGGCCCCGAAGCTTCCATGGTCGATCGGTGGGGACGCTGGGTCTCGTCGATTGTGTCGTGTACGCGATCTCACATTTGTGGAACAAGTTTTCAAACTCGTTCTACGGAGGACGCTGGGCCGCGTTGGATAGTGGCGGCACGCGGTATCACAGTTGGGGGCTCGACAAACTGGAAGTTCGTCGCCACGGCGTGGAGTCGGCTTTTCGCCTGCTGTGATGGAACGTGGTCGACGGTGCGGGCTGGCGATCGAAATGCCGCACCTCCGTCAGACTTGTTCCGGACCTGGCTGTGTTCCGTCCAGCCGGGCCGAATTCCGGTTCCATCCTGGGCTCGACGACGAATTCCCGCCAACGACTTCACGAGCCACAATCCACGACCCTCGGGTCTTGGGGTGACAACGCACTAGAGCGTGGGGAACTTGATCTCACTGGTGATCTTGTCGTACCGCGGGTCGCGGAAGCCCTCGAAGAACTTCATGCCGAAGCCCTGGTTGAGTTCGAACTGCGCCCGGCTCGACCAGGGGGTGTTGGGATGGGTCTTTTTGACGAACTCGAACTTCTGTTTCGCGAGGGCCAGTTGCGAATTGAGCTGGTCGGTGTCGACCTTGGTCAGCTTGATCTGCCGTTCGGTGGGGACCAGCATCTCCTGCACGCGTCCCACATTCCAGGCGTTATTCTGCTTGTTTTTGGGTTCGGGAAAATTCGTGAGGTGCCCGTCCATCGCCAGCAGGAATTGAAACAGCCGCACCCGGTACGCCAGCAACTGCGCATAGGCGAGGTCGAAATTCGCCCGCCAGCGGCTGGATTCTTCCGACTCGCGCAGCGGCTCGACCTTCTGCAGGACGGCGATCGCCTGGTTGAGCAGGCCCATTGCGCGGATGGCCCGCTGGAAGTTTTCTTGTCCGGCCGAGCGGAACGCGGCCGGGTCGGTCGAGTACCAGATCTCCTGGATCTGCAGTTGGGGGTCGATCCGGGGGTCGAGCAGCCGCACCACCTCGGCCACCGCCAGGCGGAACTTGCTCTTCTGCCGTCCCTCGGCATACCGCCGCCGCGACGAGAGGTCGGGAATGTATTCCTTCATGTCGAGGAAGGCGAATTTCCGCTGGTCGATGGCCACCTGCCCCACGAGGTTTTGTTCTTCGTGCGGCAGCAGGAAGTAGATACCGCCCGATTCTTTGGCGAGGCGGGCCATTTCGTAGGGGGCGAAGCCACTGGGGTGCGAATCCCATCGGTCGTGCAGACCGTCGTATTGCAGCGCCTCGGCAAAGGGGGTCTCGGGGCCGCGGTGAATGGTCAGCCAGTGGTCGAGACCGTACTTGGGGTCCTGCCACCGCATGCGTCCGTACTTGTAGCCAAACAACGACTCGCGACCGAGGATGTAGACCGGTGAACGGGCGGTTTTGCAGCGTTTCACCGCCTCTTCGAGCAGATCTCCCTCGCCATCATCTCCCGACTCGTCGGTGACGATGATCAGGCACAGCTTGCGGTTTCCCGCCTGGGCCAGTCGGCGGTGGGCGTCGATCGTCTTCACCACCGCCCCCAGCACATTTTCGGCTCCGGAGGGATCGTTGGGGATCTTGTCGATCGCCGCGCGGATCTCGGCCAGGTCGGCAGTCGGTTTGCTGGTCAGCGGGTGCAGGTCCTGTCCGAAGCTGTTGATGGAGGTGAGCAGAATCTCCTTGTTCCCCTTCAGCTGCTTGTCGCGCTCCATCACGATGCCCAGTTCTTCATAGACCTTGTGGAACTGCTCGCGGATCTCCTTCTGGTCGTCCTTCATCGATTCCGACTCATCGAACAGCCAGGCGACCAGCAGGCGATCCTCACGCATCATGCGGGTCAGCTCCTGGGTGATCCGGCTGAGGGCGGTGCCATATCCTTCGGCCACCGCCTGCGGTTCGCCGCTGATCTCTCCCTCGCCCAGATCGGTCCCCAGCATATCGAGCCCGGGGAGGGTCACATCGCCGATGTTCACCGCGACCTGGGGGTCGGAAAAGGTCTCGGAACTCTCGATTTTGGTCTGTGAGACCGCCGGCCCGCCGGTTCCCGTGGCCACGGCCCCCACGTTGGCCCCTCCGGAGACGATGTTCATCG
>JBKCTR010000148.1:0-4681 GCA_046318755.1 Planctomycetaceae bacterium | reverse complement strand
GGCCGTGCCTCCTGGTCGCTGGCCGACAGGGCAATCTCCAAGGCTGGCCGCCTGTTCCTTGTCGAACAACTGCCAGCGGGCGGTTTGGGGGATTCGCCCTCGTGACACCTGGACCATTGGTGTGGTACACTCTCTTGTGTCAGATGCGAAACGAGAGGTGGGTTTGGTCGCCATCGGTTCACTGGGCGGTGCTTTGTCCCCCAATGTCGCGTTTTCCCCGGTTGTGGATTCCATGAACGACCCGAACGACATCCCCGGCTCGTCGATCGTCTCCGATCTGACATTGGTCCGTCGCCTGCGGGATGGAGAGGGGGATGCCGCGTCGGATCTGTATCTGCGATATGCTGATCGGTTGCACCGGCTGGCCCGCAAGCAGACCTCGGCCGAGTTGGCTCGTATGGTCGAGCCCGAGGAAATTGTGCAGTCGGTGTTCCGGACGTTTTTCCGTCGGGTGAACGTAGGCGTCTACAGCGTTCCGGAAGGAAAAGAGCTGTGGGGTCTGTTCCTGGTGATTGCACTGAACAAAATCCGCCATGCTGCGGTGTATCATCGTGCCGCGCGGCGGGATATCCGCAAGACGACCTCCGCTGACGAGTTGGCGGCGTCGGCATACCTTCTGGA
The DNA here is from genome assembly GCA_046318755.1 of Planctomycetaceae bacterium. Classification (GTDB taxonomy): domain Bacteria; phylum Planctomycetota; class Planctomycetia; order Planctomycetales; family Planctomycetaceae; genus UBA10511. The sequence continues at coordinate 4,060 of JBKCTR010000148.1, read as the reverse complement.
GGATCAGGCTGCCGATTCGACCGCCTTGACCGTGCTGCGAATGGTGATCGATGAAATCACCCACAAGTTGCCCGAGGTCAAGCAGCAGATGATCCGGCTGAGGATTGAGGGGTATGAGATTGAAGAAATCGCCCGACAGACAGGGCGTTCGTCGCGCAGCGTGGAGCGGACCCTGCAGGAGTTCCGACAGGTCCTGGGTACCACGCTGCAAAACGCGGACGACGGGAGCGGAACTCCAGCGAGCCTGTCCGGTGAGAAGTGACCGATGGACCTCGACGAGATCGTTGACTCCTACGAACAGTCGTTCGCCAAAGACCACTCCGTCCGCCTGGAGGACTTTGTGCCCGAGGTGGGCGATCCCCGCCGCAGGGCAGTCTTGGCCGAGTTGATTCGTGTCGATTTGGAGCTGCGGTGGAAACGGGGAATCGGCCAGAGGCTTGACGACTATCGGGGGCGTTTTCCCCAGGAATTTGAGACGGAGGGATTTGTCACGCCCTTGGCGTTTGAAGAGTATCGGGTTCGGCTGTTGCTGGGCGACCCCGTCCGTCGGACGGAATATTCTGAGCTCTGGGGATGTGATGTTTCCGACTGGCCCGACGAGTCAGTGGGCACCGGACTGCGGCAGTCTTCGGGACAACACGGGCTGACTGGCCCAGGAGCACAGCGCTCGTCCGGGGTGGAGTCGGTGGAACGGGGACTGTCGGGGGCTGCTGTCGGGGTCGAGAGTCGACCCAGATCCACAGACCGATTGTCCGGGACGAAGGGGGAGAAGAGTCGCCGCGGCGTACTGGGGCTGGATGGAGGCGGGCGGGATCCCGTAGCGCGTGCCATTTATGCCGCGCAACGCGAGCTGGGGTTTGAGATTGTCGAACAGTTGGGACAGGGGGCCTCGGCCCGGGTTTATTTGGCGCGGCAGCCGTCACTGGCCAACCGGCTGGTGGTATTGAAATTCACGACCGAGAGTACGGTAGAGGCGGATCGGCTGGCACGGCTGCAACATACCAACATCGTTCCGATTTACTCCTATCACGAGTTGGGGGAGATGCACGTCTTGTGCATGCCGTTTGTCGGTCGCTACGTGCTGAAGGAGTGGGTCGATCAATTGCATGTGCTGGGCGTGGCCCCTGAAGACAACGCCTCCCTGGTGACGACTCTGCGACATCGGGCCGCCGTCTCGTGGGAACTCCGGGAGGAGGAACTGAACGAGACCCATTCGCGTCTTTACGATTCACGGCAATCGATCGACAGTATCGACCGCAGTTATCTGGAGTCGACCTCGCGACTGGTTCAAAACCCCTCGCGCGAAGCGGGATTGTTGAGGCTCCAGGGGGAGAGTTACAGCGAAACCGTACTGTGGATTGCGGCGCGCCTGGCTTCGGGGATGGCTCACGCCCATGATCATGGAATTCTCCACTTGGATATCAAGCCGGGCAACATCCTGATCACCGACGAGGGACAGCCCATGCTGCTGGACTTCCATTTGTCGACGCTGAGGAGCAAACGCGGTCCGGAAAATCCACTGATTGGGGGAACGCTTCCGTACATGAGTCCCGAGCAGATCCTGGCATTCCAGGACATGGCCATGGTCGATGAGCGGAGTGACATCTATTCACTCGGTGTGGTGCTCTACGAGTTGATGACGGGACGGATGCCGTTTGTGACCGGTCGTACCGGTGCATCGCGCGAAGATCTCCAGTGCATGCTCCAGGTCCGCACCACCCTGCCGACCCTGGTTCGCTACAACCGCGCCATCAGTCCGGCCGCCGAGGCGATCGTCCTGCATTGCCTCGCCTACCGTCCGGAGGATCGGTATCAGTCGGCCCATGAACTGTCCCACGATCTGCAATGTCAATTGCAGCATCTTCCACTGAGGCATGCGTCCAATCCCTCGTGGCGTGAACTGGCGTCGAAATGGATTCGGCGTCATCCGCGCGTCATGTCCGCGGGGAGCATCGCCAGCCTCTCGGTGCTCGGGCTGGGGGTCTTGGGAACCTCGGCCGTCATTCGCGGTCACAAGTTGGCTGAGAATGAGGCCGAGCGCCGGTTTGTTGAATTCGTCGAGGTCGCCCCCCGGTCTTATGCCGGTTTGTCTCTCGTCAAAAGCAACTTTGCCGAGGCCTCCCGGGAAGTCGATACGGCAGTCGACTTGCTCGATGAGTTGGGTTTTCCTGTCCGCAAGATCCGCGACACGCCGGTGGTCAACGATCAGCCCGACAATGTCCAACCCACCTGGAGATCCACGACGTTCTATCAGTTGTTGACACCCAAGCAGAGAGTTCAACTGGACCAAACCGCCGGGGAGATGCTGTTTCTGCTGGCTGAAGTGGTGGGGGTGGTCAAAGGGGGGCAGCAAGATCCAAGGGAAGCCGCGGCGAAGGCCCTGGCGATGAATCGGCTGGCGATTCTCTGTTTTGAGTCGGACGAAACTCCCCGCGCGATCTGGGCACAACGCGCCCGGTTTTATGAGCTGCGAGGAGAGCATGAGCAGGCCCGCGAGGCGAGGTCGCAGGAGGGCGTCGGGGAGACATCATCTGCCCTGCACGAGCGGTTTGAGGCCCTGTCTCAACTGGTCCAGCAAGACCAACAAGCCGCGGCGCGGTCTCTCGAGAAACTCACCAAACAGTCTCCGCAAGACATGAGTTTGTGGTTTTTCTCGGGCAACAATCATGTGTTCGGCCATCAATTGGACGAGGCGGAGGCCAGTTACACCGCCTGCATCGCCCTGAGCCCCCAATGGTCGCTGCCCTGGTTCCAGCGAGGCACCATCCGAATGATGGGCAACCAGTTCGAAAAGGCCGCCGAAGATTTCACCAAGTCCTACGAACTCAATCCCCGAGACCTGGGGGCACTGCGCAACCGGGCCCTCTGTCTGGAGGCACTGCACCGCTACGAGGAGGCGCTTCGTGACTGCACCGAGGCCATCCAGCGGGGTTTTCCGGAGACACGCATCCATTTCCTGCGTGCGAAGTTATTCGATCGCCTTGGTCGAAGTGCCGAGGCGGAAGCCGACCGCCGGGAAGGCTTGACCCGCACCCCGACCGATGTCGAAAGCTGGATCGCCCGGGGAGTGACCCGCATGCCCCAGGACCCTGCTGGAGCCGAACAGGACTTTCGAGAAGCCATCCGCTGGCAGCCGGGCAATAGTGCGGCCCATCGCAATCTGGCTTTGGTGCTGGTGGAACACCTGGGTCGGGACGAGGAGGCACTCGAAGTTCTGGATGACTTTTGCAAGACCCAGCAGGTGTCCGACGGGCTGGTCTGGCTGGGGCGGGGTGTCTTGCGGGCCCGGAAGGGAGAGTTGGCCGAGGCGCGAAAAGACGCGCGGCGCGGATTGGAACTCAATCGGCAGCCCATTGCCGTTTACCAGGCGGCATGCATTGAGGCCCTGGATCCGAATCCGACCATGGATACACTGCGGCGAACCATGGAGCTGCTGGCCGAGGCATTTCGCGGCGATCCGGCTCTCATTTCGATCGCGGTGACGGATCAGGATCTGCGTCTCATTCAAGACAAGCGGCTCTTCAAGGATCTGGTTTCCCTGATGCGATTCGTCAGCCCCAAGCAGTGAGCGACGCTTCCAGCTGATTCCCGGATTGTGGTTGCTGTGGGATGGCTCGTGGCCGGTAAGGCTTTCTCCGGGCCCCACGCATTGACGGTCAAGAGGGACCCGGGGGGCATTCCATTCAAGAGGCGCGGGCGGGAAGCCCCCTGTGTGTGAGTCCAAACAAAAACCCCTTCCCATGAGGAGAAGGGGTTCGCAGGTGGCCGGCGGGGAATGCCATCCAAGACCGACTGTTCTTACACCAGGTAGCCGCTGTTCCAGGTCGTGTCGTAGATGGTGTTGATGTCCACCGACGTGGATGGCGTTACGGAATAGATGGGGGTCGAGTACCAGAGGACCGGCTGGTATGTGGGATCAGTCTGACCGTTGGTCATCGTGGTGCCGCCGGCGGAACCAGTGGGGTCGCTCCCGACCACACTGATCGGATCGGAAATGAGACTTCCCTTCAACTTGTAAGTGATGGGGACCAGGTTGGAATTGCCAAGGGGGGTCAAGGCA
>JBKCTR010000147.1:0-3746 GCA_046318755.1 Planctomycetaceae bacterium | reverse complement strand
TCTATGGTGCCCCGATGATCCTTAGTCGATTGCTGCTGTCTCTGGTGTTGGTGCTGCAGGTTGTGCCGAGCCGCAGTCCGGAGCAGTCCCCCGGGGAGGGGGTAGCGGGAGGGCTCTGTCGGGGCGAGCAGCATTTGCAGGAGTATCTACGGGCCGAGACCACACGATTGGCGGACCAGTGCCTGACGGAAATTGGCACCCTCGCCGACTGGACCAGTCGGCGTGAGGAACTGCGGCGACAATTGAGGGAGATGCTGGGGCTCGATCCCGAACCAGACCGCACGCCCCTCACGCCGCACATCACCGGGACGCTCGACCATCCTGAGTTCACGGTCGAGAAACTGCATTTTCAATCGCGTCCGGGCCTTCACGTCACGGGCAATCTCTACTTGCCCAAAGGACAATCCACCCCCGCCCCCGCCATTCTCTACGTTTGTGGGCATTCGAAGCAGAAAGAAGGGAACACCAGCTTCGGCAACAAGACCGGGTATCAGCATCATGGGGCGTGGTACGCCCGACATGGCTATGTCTGCCTGACAATCGACACCATCCAGTTGGGAGAGATTGAGGGGGTTCACCATGGCACACATCACCTCAACCAATGGTGGTGGAAGGCCCGGGGATACACTCCAGCCGGAGCGGAAGCCTGGAATGGCATTCGGGCGATTGACTATCTGCAGACCCGTCCCGAGGTCGACCCCCAGCGGATTGGCGTGACGGGGCGGTCGGGGGGGGGTGCCTATTCATGGTGGATCGCCGCCCTCGATGATCGTGTGCAGGCGGCCGTGCCGGTGGCGGGCATCACCGATCTACAAAATCATGTGGTCGACGGTGTGGTCGACGGACATTGCGACTGCATGTTTCCAGTGAACACCTATTGCTGGGACTTCGCCCAAGTGGCGGCACTGGTGGCCCCCCGCCCACTGCTGATTTCCAACACGGACAAAGACACGATCTTTCCGCTGGAGGGCGTGGTGCGGGTCCATGAGAAGGTCCGCCGCATTTATCGGCTCTATGGAGCGGAAAAGAATCTCGGGCTGCAAATCACCGAGGGGCCGCATCTCGATACCCAGGAACTTCACATCCACTCGTTTCGCTGGTTCCACCGGTGTCTCAAGAACGAGCCGCAGACACTCATCGAAAAGGCGGCGGTCAAATTCTTTCCGCCACCGCAACTGCGGGTGTTCGAGACCTTGCCGGACGACGAGAGAGTCACCCGGGCGGCTGAGTGGTTCGTGGAACCTGCAGCGCCCGCTCGAATGCCCGTGTCTGCCGATGACTGGGCCATTCAACGAAACGCATTTCTCAATGGACTGCGCGAAAAGGTCTTTCGCGGCTGGCCCACGGGTCCCTCGATGTCAGAAGCCACGGCTCGCAAACAGGTGTTTGAGGGGGTGGCCCAGGGCCTGAAGCTGCAGATTTTCGAGTTCGACAGCCAGCCCCAGGTCCCGCTGCGCTTGTTTCTGCTGACCCGCGACGGCCTCGCCTTGAGCGATCTCGATTTGATGTCTCTGACGGTCCTTGACAGCGGGGGTTGGGGGGCGCTGGTGGCGGGCCTGCGAACGGCGTTTCCGGAGCCGTTCGCGGCAGAACCGAATTCCGATCCCCAGCCGGGTTTGCTCGATGGTTGGAAGCAGACACTGGAGCAGACCCGGCGCGGATTGGCCTGGGTGGCTCCGCGGGGTCTGGGACCCGACGCCTGGTCCGAGGAGGTGTCACGCCAGATTGGAATCCGGCGGCGTTTCCAACTGCTGGGCCAGACCGTGGATGGGATGCGGGTGTGGGACATCCGCCGGGCAATCCAGCAACTGCAATCAGTGCCGGGTCTCAAGTCGAAGCCGTTGTGGCTGCGGGCGGAGGGAAACCTGGCGGGACTGGCGCTGTATGCATCGCTGTTCGAGACCGGGATCTCTCGATTGGAATTAATCCGAATGCCGGTTTCGCACCAGGCCGGTCCTGATCTGTTGAATGTGCTTCGCGTGGGAGATCTGCCCGTGACACTCGCCGTGGCACTCGAACGGTCACGTATTGTTCTGACCGAAACCGACCCGACTTTGGCCGGATTCGCGCGCCAGGTTCAACAGCAACTTCGCTGGCCCTCCGATCAACTGCAGATGATGCCCCAGTGAAGACACGGGGAACCACAACTTGCCGAGCCGTTGGTTCATCTGGAGCGATTCCACTGCTCGGAGTCGGATCAGGCGCGGATAAGACCAGACGACTGAGCCAGGACCTGAACCAGCCTGATGCGGGCGGCAACTGACCCCGATTGGATCAGGCCGGGCCGGCGAACCCGTGGAGGTCGACGAATTGTCCTCCCCCTTGGTCCCGCCTCACAGAGACACGGGCCAAGCCGGATCGTATTGCCCAATTTCAGGGTGTTCCTTAGGCTACATTGCGAAATTCAGTCCAGCCCACTTCCGTCGGCATCTCTGCATGTTCATGGCAGTCACACCCCTCAACTCCCAGTCTGGACACTTTCTGGTGGCCGCCGTGTGGCCCTGGTGGGGTTACCTCCTCGCCGTGCTGGGGGGAGTTTTGGCCCTCGGGATCGCCCTGATCGCCAGCTTTTTTGTTGCCCCGCGCTGGTCAAGCCGGTGGTTGGCCTGGCTCCTCAGCCGAATGCTGTACCGGATTCGCGTGCATGGCCTCGAGAACATCCCCGGCGAGGGAGGGGCGCTGTTGGTCTCCAATCATGTGACGTGGGTCGATGGCATCCTGCTGATCAGCACCATCCCCCGCCACGTCCGGATGATCATTTATGCCGACTACGCCCGCGGGAAACTACTCGGTTGGCTCATGACCCAGATGGGGGTCATTCCCATCAAGACCAGCGAGGGCCCCAAGTCGATCGTCCGGGCTTTGCAATCGGCCCGGGAGACGATCGATGGGGGTGAACTGGTCTGCATCTTCGCCGAAGGGCAGCTCACCCGGCTCGGACAACTGCTGCCGTTTCAGCGGGGGATGATGAAGATCATCGACGGCTCGGACCACCCGGTCATTCCGGTCTACCTCGATGGACTCTGGGGCAGCATTTTCAGTTTCTTCCAGGGGAAATACTTCTGGAAACGTCCGCAGAAGTGGCCCTACCCCATTGGCATTTCCTTCGGCCAGCCACTGCGGAAACCCGAGACGGTTCACGAGGTCCAGCAGGCGGTGGCCGCCTTGGGTGTGCAATCGCTCGAGCTGCGCAAGAACATCGATCTAACCCTGCCCCGGCGGTTTCTGCGGGCCTGTCGCAAGGCCCGGAACCGACTCAAGCTGGCCGATTCTTCCAATCAGGAAGTGACGGGAATGCAGTTGCTGCTGCGGACTCTGATCTTCCGCCGGCTGCTGGCGACCCGCCTGCTCAGGCCCGACGAACGCTTCGTCGGAGTGCTGCTGCCCCCCTCCGTCGGCGGGGCGATTGTGAATGCCGCCCTTGCGCTGCTGGGCCGGGTCTCGGTGAACCTCAACTACACGGCCTCGCGCCAGATGCTCGAGTCATGTCTCGAACAGGCCTCGATCCAGCGGGTCCTGACCAGTCGGCTGTTCGTCACCAAGCTCAAACTCGAACTGCCCGTCGAGATGGTCTACCTCGAAGACCTGCGGCCCCAGATCACTCTGCTCGACAAGATCGTGGCGGGAGTTCAGGCGTATGCCACCCCGGCAGTTGTTCTCGACCGCCTCATCGGCCTCCACAAAATCCAGGCCGATGTCCTGCTGACGGTGATCTTCACCTCCGGCTCCACCGGCGAACCCAAGGG
>JBKCTR010000146.1:0-1449 GCA_046318755.1 Planctomycetaceae bacterium | reverse complement strand
GATCCTGGACCGTGTGGAGCGGCCAGACCTTGCATGGCAGGATGTGCCCTGGCTCGATCTCAGTGGGCAAGATCACACTTGATCAATCCTCTGGCGGCCTTGAATCGGCCGGAAGTACCAACCGTGGAAGTGCGAAAGTGCGACAAGCGTTTTGTTCTTGGGACCAGTTCTGCGCGGTTCACTGGTTTCTGCAAGCAATTTGAGCGACTCGTCCGCGATCCAGTGGGGGCGTCCTCGGGCAAGGAAACAGTCTTCTGGGAATCCATGTTTTCACCGTTTCCATCTGGAAAACATCCGAAATCTGCGAGTCTGTGGAGGTCTTCTTCGCGCCTGCACGGTAAAGTGGATCCCGAGGTCCCCTGAACGGAGTTTGAACATGACCGAGGAAGAGCTGTTCCATGCCGTTCTTTCCCAGCCACCTGCCGAGCGAGCCGCGTTCCTGGACCGCGCGTGTTCCGGCGATTTATCGCTCCGCGCGGCGGTCGAGTCGCGGTTGGCGGTCGAGGCCGATCCGTCCAGAACTCGGAGTCCAGACCGCACGCAGGTCGCCCCGGGGGAGGGGGAACAGACGGTGGTGCAGCCCGCCGAATTCGCCGACGCGGAACAGACCGTCGCCATGACGCAGGCTGTCTCCGGATCGGGGGACGCGTGGGAACGTGGCGATTTCCCGATGGAGACGGCCAACTTCCGTCGCGACCCTGCCGCGGGCGTCGTGATCGGCGGGCGCTACACGCTGCAGCAGAAGCTGGGTGAGGGGGGCATGGGTGAAGTCTGGGGTGCCCGTCAGACCGAACCAGTTCAGCGGCAGGTCGCACTCAAGCTGATCAAAACCGGCATGGATTCCCGGGCCGTGCTGCAACGCTTCGAGCAGGAACGTCAGGCGCTGGCGCTGATGGACCACCCGAATATTGCCCGCGTTCTGGATGGCGGAGTGACGCCCACGGGAGAGCCGTACTTCGTGATGGAACTGGTCGACGGCCTGCCGCTAACCAGATTCTGCGACGAGCGAAAACTGCCGCTCACCGAGCGTCTGAAGCTGTTTGTACCGATCTGCCAGGCGGTGCAGCACGCCCATCAGAAAGGAATCGTGCACCGCGATCTCAAGCCAGCCAACATCCTGGTGACGATGGTCGATGGTCAGCCGGTCCCGAAAGTGATCGACTTTGGTGTGGCCAAGGCCACCGCGGGCAAGCTCACCGAGGAGACGATGTCGACCGGTTTCGGCGCGGTGGTCGGCACGCTGGAGTACATGTCACCCGAGCAGGCGGGCTGGGACGGTGAAGACATCGACACCCGGGCCGACATCTATTCCCTGGGTGTCATTCTGTATGAACTGCTGACCGTCCTGCTGCCCATCGACAGCCAGCGTCTGAAAAAGGCCGCCTTCACCGAAATGATCCGGATCATTCGGGAGGAGGAGCAGTCAAAGCCCAGCACCCGGCTCGCGAC
>JBKCTR010000145.1:0-17849 GCA_046318755.1 Planctomycetaceae bacterium | reverse complement strand
GTCAAACACGCTGTATGCCGCTGGTTTTTGTCCCAACAGCGCTCTCAAGCAGGATGCGTAGTTGGCACCGTCGCCTTGCAGTTCTGTGGACGGTGCCTCCGAGAAACCTGAAATGTTCGCGGGAATGGGGGCCAGCAGCATCATCGTCGCGAAGAACGTCTTGAGATCTTGAATTGCGTGTTCTTCAGGTCGCTCGTTGATCACGGGCAATGCCACGATGTGGCAGTCGAGGCCGAATGCCGGTCCGTCCGAGAGCTGAGTCCGCGATCCCCGACGCGTAAAAATCGCCTGTCCCTCGACCGACAGACTTTCGTCCAGAACTCGTGCCTCTGCGAATCTGGTCGGCCCTTCGAAAGAGAGTGAATAATGGAAGTGTTTGCCTGAGAGCGTCAGTTCCACTTCGAATCGCATGGGGACATCGGTGCGATGCTGAGTGAAATCGCTCGCGGAAATGAGAGCCCCGACGCGGTGAGACCCGCGGCAGATCCGTTGAAACAGCCGAAGATACTCCAACAGCGATGATTTGCCCGCGCCATTTCCGCCAATCACCAGTGCCGAGGAACAACCCGCGAGATCCAGCGTGAAATTCTCCAGGCAGCGAAAGTTGTGGACGTAAATGCGTTCGATCATGAGACATGCGACAGGATCGAGTTCCCTGGAAGGTGACCGCCAAAGATCCTAGGGGGGGGCCGGATGCCGTTGTTTGGGACGTACGTCTGCTGCTGGCACACCTCTGGAATCCTATCTGCACGCCCAGTGCATTCGCCAGTCCGGCACAGGCTGGTGGAAACGGTTGCGATCGGTTGCGATGGATTGAGAAACCGCTGGATTTGCAGGACTGAGAGGGTGGGCGTGGGGAGTCAATCAGGACCATCGCGCCCAAGCGGCGGCTTAGGATCGCAGGTAAGAGCCAAGTCCGAGGATGCGGCTCGAATCGCCGACAAGTTGTCGCACACGGGTCCGTCGTTTGGTGAGTGAATCTCGACGGGCAAGGATGGCGGGGACGGGGTGCCCTGCAATTCGCCCGCCCGGCGGACCTCCCTCCCCCCCGCTTGGCACACCCCAAATTCATCTGCTACCCTTTCCCTACCAAGGCGACTACACTGTCGCTGCACACCTGTCGATTTGACCCCCTGTTGGTTTCACGCCGCGCGGACATGGACCCGATCATCAAGCTGTTTCAGTCTCTTGGTTCGCTGCTCCAGTCGGTTCTCGATGTGGTGTGGGCGGTCCTGTCGCTGCTGGGGCCGTGGTTGCCCCTGGTGGGCTGGGTGGCCTTCTGGCTGTGTGCCGTCAATTGGCAGCGGCTGCGAGGCGTCCTCGGGCGCGGGGGCTGGATTGGCATTGTGCTGCTGGCATCGATGGCGGTGTTGGTCTGGGGGAATGTTTCGCCGTCCCGCGACGGAGTCGACCTGTTTGGGCTGAAGATCAGCAATTTCGTTGAGAAAACGGTGTATGTCTCGGGGCTGGTCTCCCTGATGTTCCTCGCGGGAGCCCTGCAATTGTCGGGCTTTTGCGCCCAGTGGTGCGAGGTTCCCGCTCCTCCGGCCGATGATCACCATCACGGCCATGACCATGGTCACGATCATGGCCATGGCGGCCACGACCACGATCATTCCCACGATCACGATCATTCGCATGACCACGGCCACGATCATGGCCATGCCCCTGCCTTGGCCCATCACTGAAATCGAGCCACACCCCAGCATCTCCGTCCACCCCTGGTGGGACGGGTCGGCACCAGTCAGGCTGGCGGGAGAGGGGTGGGATGGGGGTTGCGGCCGGCAGAGTCCGGTGGGGATGACCGATGCCCAGCGATGAGTTGGATCGGCTGCTGGTGGCCCGCATTCGCCAGGGAGATCCGCAGGCCTGGAATGACTGCATTGCCCGTTTCGAGGGACGGCTGCTGGCGTTTGTCGACAGCCGCCTGCGCAATCGGGCCCAGAGCGAAGATGTCGTGCAGGAGACTTTCCTGGGCTTCGTGATCGCCCTCCCCAATTACGACGACCAGACGCCGCTCGAGAGCTTTTTGTTCGCCATCGCGGCCCACAAGTTGACCGATACTCTGCGCCGACTCGGACGCCGTCCCACATTGCCGCTTGAGTTTCCCGACTCGCAGCACAGCGGGGCCGGGGAGGTGCCCGCCTCGGTGCGGATGGCCTCGAGCCTGGCTCTCAGCCGGGAACGCCGGGGATTGGAGGCTGAACTGCTGATCAACGCCCTGCGGCAACTGATTCGCCAGTGGAAGGACCGCGGGGAGTTTGAGCGTTTGAAGGTGATCGAGCTGTTGTTTGTGCTCGGTTGGCCCAACAAGCGGGTGGCGGCCGAACTGGGTCTTTCTGAGCAGGCGGTCGCCAACCACAAACACTTCGTGGTGGGGAAGCTGAAGGAGTTTATCCGCCAGGCGACCCAAGGGGCCACAGACGGCAGCGAACTGGGGCTCGCGGACTGAAATCGGTCCGCGGATGGGGGGGTGAGGCGGTGGAATCGACCGGGACCCCCTGGGCAACGGGGGCACCCGACGCCGCCTGCGAGGGGGCCGTGGGAATGGTTGTGACACATTCGAAAGCCCCGGTAGAATCTCGTTCAGCACCTCGGGAAGGTCCTGGAGGTTGAGCTTCGGTGTCTGCCTGTGACGGATCTGCGTGATGTTGAAACGGTTTGGAGTACTGCTGGGGCTGGCTGCGGGAGTGGCTGGCGGAATGGTCGAAGTCCGGGGGGCCGACACGGCACCGCTGATTGAGGCGATTCGCGCCGTGGATGCCGAAGGGAAGGGGGCGAAGGCAGCCGCCCAGGCGTTCCAGAAGCTGTCGCAGGAGGGGCCGGCGTCCATTCCCGGTCTGCTGAAGGCGCTCGACGGAGCCAATCCCCTTGCGTCCAACTACCTGCGAAACGCGATTGAAAACATTGTCGACAAGACGCGCAAAGCCAAGGGGACGCTTCCCCTCGCTGAGATCGAGGCATTTTTGAAGGAGACCAAACACGAGCCCCGGGCCCGGCGGCTGGCGTTTGAGATTTTGGTGGCGACCGACAAGGCCAACTACGACCGGCTGGTTCCCGGGATGCTGAATGACCCCAGCACGGAACTGCGGCGCGACGCGGTGATTGTGGTGATGGAACAGGGGAATGCCCTGTTCGATGAAGACAAGAAGGACGAGGCGAAGGCCAAGTACCGCGAGGCCATGGCGGCCGCCCGGGATGATGACCAGGTCAAGACGCTCAAGAAATACCTGGAAGAGCTGGGGGAAAAGGTCGATCTGCCGACCCACTTTGGCTTCCTGATGACCTGGAAGCTGATTGCCCCGTTCGACAACACGGCCGGGAAGGGGTTCGCCGTCGCGTATCCCCCCGAGAAAGAACTCGACTTCAGCAAGGAGTACGAGGGCAAAGACGGAGTGAAGGCCTCTTGGGTGGGGACCACCACCGAGGATGAATACGGCATTGTCGACCTGGCGAAAGTGCTGACCCCCTTCAAGGGATCGGTGGCCTATGCCGTCGCCGAGTTCGACAGCGACGCCGAGAGGGCGGTCGATCTGCGACTGGGGACACCCAATTCGTGGAAGGTCTGGCTGAACGGCAAACTGCTGTTCGCCCGCGAAGAGTACCATCGCGGCATGAACCTCGACCAATACCGCATGCGGGGGACCCTGAAGAAGGGAAAGAACACGATCCTGGTGAAGGTCTGCCAGAACGAGCAGACCGAGGAGTGGGCCCAGCGCTGGCAGATCCAACTGCGGGTCTGTGATGGAACGGGAACGGCGGTGTTGTCGGCCGATCGCAAGGCGGCCGGGACGACTGGCGGGAGCGACTGAGCTCGTTCGTCTGCGTTGCGCACGTTCTTTTTCCCCCACTTCTGCTGATTGAAAGTTGAATTTCCATGAAAACGCTTCGTTTGCTGTGCCTGGCCACACTGGTGTTGTCGACCCAGATGGGGGCCGATTGGACCCAGTTCCGCGGGACCGACACCACCGGGGTCTCGGCCGACAAGGTTCCCACCCGTCTGGCCGAGAGCATCGCCTGGACGGCCGACCTGCCGGGCCGGGGTTTGTCGGGCCCCATCGTCGTGGGAGACCAGGTGATCCTCACCGCCAGCAGCGGGTTCAACCAGGACCGGCTGCACGTGCTGAGTTTCTCGGCCAAGACCGGGGCGCTGAACTGGGAGCGCCAGTTTTGGGCGACCGGGCGCACCCAGTGCCATCCCAAGATGTGCAATGCGACTCCGACCTCCGCCAGCGATGGCCAGCGAATCTTCGCCTTTTTCTCGAGCAATGACCTGGCCTGCCTCGATCTCGCCGGGAATCTGCTGTGGTTCCGCGGGTTGACGCACGACTACCCCAACGCCAGCAACAGCCTGGGGATGTCCTCGTCGCCCGTCGTGGTGGGGGACACCCTGATCGTGCAGGTCGAGAACGACAGCGAGTCGCTGGCGGTGGGGCTCGACACGGCGACAGGCGAGAACCGCTGGAAGCTTGACCGGCCGATCTCGGCGAATTGGACGTCGCCCCTCGTGCTGCCCGGTGCCAAGCCGGCCGACGCGTTGGTGGTGCTGCAGTCGAGCAAGGGGCTGGTGGCCCTCGAGCCGAAGACGGGAAAGGAAAAATGGAAGTACACCGAGACTTGCTCGACCATTCCGTCAGCGGCGGTCTCGAATGGTGTGTTGTTCGTTCCCTCGAAGGGGCTGACCGCCCTCGATGTGCGGGCGGCGGGTGAAGGACCGGTGAGTGTCTGGAATTCGGGCAAGATGGGTCCTTCGACCCCCAGCCCGATCGCCATCGCCGACAAGGTCTACACCGTCGGCGGGGCGGGGGTGCTCTCGGCCGCCGACGCGAAGGATGGCAAGGCGCTGTGGCAACTGCGGCTGCAGGTGAAGCTCGAAGACCGCACCAGCGGTGGCCAGTTCAGCGCCACCCCCGTGGCGGCCGACGGCCACATCTACCTCTTCAACGAAGAGGGGGTGGGGCTGGTGATCAACACGAGCGGCGAGAAGGGGGAAGTGGTCTCGACCCACGATTTCAAAGAGCAGATTCTGGGTTCCCCGGCAATCTCGAATGGCGCCTTGTTTGTGCGCAGTGACCGACACCTGTGGAAGATCGGCAAGTAGGCCTTTCCGAACCGGCGGACCGGGGGGAAGCGACTTCCCCCCCCAGTCCGCGGGGAACGGTCGAACGGCTGACCCCGGCTGGGCGGGGGGCTGTCGCCACACTGCGGCTGACTGGGCCGCTGGTGGATCTCGACGCCCCACCCCGGCCTTTTTTTCGCGCTGCCTCGGGATTGCCCCTGGGGGAACTGCCCCTGAATCGGATTGCGTTTGGGACGGTCGGCGAGGCCCCGGCGGAAGAAACGGTGGTCTGTCGGATTCGGTCCGACGTGCTCGAGTTGCACTGCCACGGAGGGGATGCCGCGGTGGGGCGAATTGTCGCCGATCTGGCCCCCCGCGGATTCGTGCTGCGGGACGCGGTTTGGCCGGGCGAGACACGGTTTGAGCGAGAGTGTGCCGAGGCGTTGTCGCGGGCTCAGACTCAACTGGCGGCCAACCTGCTGCTGGCTCAGCAAGCGGGTCTGCTGCGGCGGGCGGTCGAGCAGGTGGCCGCAGCGCGACCCGATCGTTCCCTGGCGGCCGAGCGTCTCGCGGCGCTCTGGCGTTGGCGTCGGGCGGGGCTGCGGCTGACGCAGCCCTTTCGCGTGGCCCTGGTGGGGCGCCCCAACGTGGGGAAGTCGAGTCTGATCAATGCCCTGGTCGGCTACGAGCGCAGTATTGTGTTCGATGCCCCAGGAACAACGCGGGATGTGGTGACCGCCGAGACCGCCCTCGCGGGTTGGGCAGTGCAGTTGGCCGACACCGCGGGGTTTCGGACCGGGGCCGGCGAACTGGAAACCATGGCGATGGAGCGGGCCCGTGCGTGGTTGGCCGAGGCAGATCTGGTGTTGCTGGTGCTCGACCGCAGCCAACCGCTGACCGATGAAGATCGGGACTTGTACGAGGCCTATCCCGAGGCGCTGTGCCTCGTGAACAAGGTCGATCTTCCGTCCGCGTGGCCGGGCGAGAACGAGTTCTGTCTTGGCGACGGGGCTCGATCGCACCCCCGGTTGGCTTCGCTAGCTGTGTCCGCGGTCACGGGTTGTGGAATGGAGGAGCTGCAGCGGCAGATCATGGGCCGTCTGCTTCCCGAACCGGTGACAGGACCGGTCGCGCTCCCCTTCACCCCCCGCCAGGTGGCGCATCTCGAGCAGTTTCGCTTGGCGCTGGACGAGGGGGATTGGGATCGGGTCGAACTGGAATGCTGGCGGGTTATTGGAGATTGAGGTCGCGGTGATCGTCGAGGATGTGCGCCCGAATCAAGTATCGGCTTTTCAGGACATTCACCGCGTTCGTTGATCGAAACACGGAGACGATTGATTCAATCATTCGGGTGAGGGGTCTGACTGTTCGCCCCACCAAGCACCGCACCCATCCAAAAACTTCCCCGTAGGGGATACTTTCCTCAGCCTGGGGTTGTCGCTCAGGCGACTACCCCAGGTGGCGATCCCCACCACGATCTCTATCCTGAAGGGATTGCTTTCCACACCCGCCAAGATGTTTGCGAATCCCTCGGCGTTCATAACCCCACAGCGAAAGGAACCACTTTCAGGGTTCAGGTTCTGGAAGGGAACGCTTTCCCCGGGTAGCCGCTGAGGCGGCAACCCGGGGCTGAGAGAAGTAACCTCTCCGAGGTAGAGCGGTGGGTTGGCGAAAGGTTTCTGGCGAAGGCCGATGGTCGTTGTCCCAAACGTCCCTCACTTCTTCGGATCGAGGTTGGCGTTCAATTCCTCGGGGGTGACCTGCGAGTCGATTCCCTCGGCTGGCACCTCGGCTCCCGCCAGCCACACCAGCGTGTTCAGAATCACTTTGCGGAATTGGTCATTCCCCCAGTTGTCGTGGAAGTGACCACCGGTGAAGCCGAAGCCCCGCACATTTCCGGGACGTTCGACCGTCCAGAGCATGGCTTCGGTCCGCCCCTTGGTCGCCTGGATGTGCGGGTAGGGTCCCGGGGGATAGACGTAGGGTCCATTCCGGACCTGGTCAGACGGGGCGGCCACGAGGATGGGGGTGAACTGCACATCGTTCACTTTCGCGGCGACATTGCCCGGCAGGTCGTCCAGAAACCGGATGTTGAAGTACCACTCATCTTTGACGCGGAACGGCTGGACCCCGCGGGTGGTGGGATGTTTGGGAAAGCTGTTGAACTCGGGTTCCCAGATCGGATTGCACGAGAACATGTGCTCGTAGTAGCCGCCGATCCAGCGCTTCATCTGCTGCCCCGCCTGGTCGGCCACCACCTCGACACCGAAGTGCATGGCTCCCACACCCACTCCCCGCTTCACCCACTCTTCGGCCAGCTTGAGGCGGCGGCCGTTGTCTTTCACCAGCTCATGCCCCGCCCCGCCATCCATGTAGAAGACGATGGCGTGCGCGCCGTCGAAGACCGACTCATCCTGGGGCCACCCGTTGAGCACAATGTGTGTCTCGACCAGCGGTGAGTCTTTCAGGCATTTCTGCAGCAGCCGCACCCCGGCATTGACTTCGTGCATGCGGGGTGGGTGCGAGGGGCGGCCGGCCACCAGGACCAGCTTGCGGCGACCCTCCGCCGCGTCACAGGACGAGTCGATCAGGCCCAGGCCAGCCAGCATGGGCAACAGCAGCAGCACCGTGGCAAACAGACGTGTCATCGAGCGACGATCCCGTGAAGACAGGGGGAGCAGACAGGGGGAGCAGACAGGGGGTGAAGAAACGGCCAGGCTGGCGACGGCGCGGTCGCGTCCCCAAGACCTATCGGTCAGCGTGCCAGTCGGCGATCGATCGTGACGATCGACGCCGCCACGAAACCGGTCTTGGCCAGACAAATTCTCGATCGTCCCCCAATACAGCGTCAAGCACGCGCACGGCACAGCAGGCGATGCAACCGGGCCTGCGAGGTGGCCAGGCCAACGGGAGCGCCGGGGCTACTTCGGCAGGTCGGGCTGTCCGTCGCCGTCGGCATCCACAGTCCGCAGGTCGACGAAGACATACGGCTGCTGGTAAGCCTCGCGGTCCCCCTTGGCATACGAGACCCAGAACCGCAGGGCGGTGGCGTCGTAGACCACGTTGACCACATTTCCTCCCTTGATGGGAATCTGGTTCGCCAGCTTCACGAGGGCGGGACCGTCGAGCTGACCATGCTGGCCCTTGAGCGTGGGGAACGCTCCTCGGCCTTCGTCGTTGTAGACCACGCACGAGAGCACGTTGGGGGCGAACTCGTCTTGCGGATCGTCATCCTTCCAGACCAACAGCCGGCGGGCCAGGGGCTCGGGCGAATGGGCCCGAATCTTCACCGCCCGGCGGTCGTGCTGGCCATCACCAAACACGTAGTGATAACGTTTGGTCTGGGGTTGCTGTCCGAACATCGCCAAGGCCGACTCCAGCGAGTCGGCATCGTACAGCAGCGTGCGAAACAGGGCGGTAAAATGCGGTGCATGCACCGGGTAAGGGGCCTCGCTCTGCTTTGAGTCCCCCATTTCAGAGAGCACGATCCCCCGCGCATTCAACCCGGTGTGGGCCCCCACCATGCCGCAGAAGGAGGGGACCACGTGGGGTGTCCCGTTCTCGGGAATGTAGACCACGATCACAGGCACTTCGTGCGCCTGGATCTCGAGGTTCCAGTCGAGATTGCGGGTCTGATAGAGGTGCCCGTCGCGGGTCGCCTTTCCCCAGGCGGCGATGCTGCTGCAGGAATACGGCATGAGCAGGGGAATGGCATGCATGGCCTGGAGGGTTGCCAGGGGGACCCCCGACCCATCGGCCACTCCGGCCAGTTCCTGCTCGACCCGGTCGTCGCCATAGGCCATCGACCGCGACCACGCCTCTTGCAGGTCGCCCGTCGAGACCCCCAGTTCGTGCTGCAGGCCCGCCACGACCCGCGGGACAAACCCCTCGATTTCGTCGCGCATCAGCCGGCCGTAGTGGTACCCCATGTCGTACGGAGACCCCCGCAGCACAATCAGTGGCAGCCGGACCTCTCCCTCGGGCGAACTGACCGAGGTGCGGTGCCCCGAACCCCCCGGCATCGGAAGCAGAAATCGGCGGGAGGCGGTCGCCGTGGGAGACCTGGTGACCTGCTCCGTCTTGTCCTCGGCCCACAGCGGACACGCCGCCGTCAGCAGACACCAGAGCCCGAATGCGTTGAGGAGACGGAAGCAGGACATCATCAATCACTCCTGACGGGTCAAATCAATTGGGGAACAGCCGGGGGCGATTCGCAAGGGGGAGGCGTTCGGACGCGACTTGGGACGACTCACTTCGCCCCGGCCCGCGCCCGCTCGATCGCAAACTCGATGAGGGGTTCGCAGCGGAAGAAGCCTTCCCAATAGTTGTGTCCTTGTCCCGGGGCCACATTCAGTGTGACCAGGTCATTGACCCCTGCGTCGGCATAGATCTTCTGGAAGGCTCCCGAATTGGCTTCGAGTGGAACCACCACATCCTGATCGCCATGAATCAGGTAGACCGGAATCTTCGCCTTGGCCAGCCGCGAGACCTTGGCGATGGGGTTGTGCTGATCGAGCTGTTGGGCCAGATGCTCGGCGGTCAGCTTGTAGGCTGGGGCGGCCGCTTCGAGCTTGGGATAGCTCCGCAGGTCGAAGACCGGGTAGATCCCCGCAAACCCGGCGACCTTGTCGGTGTTCTCGACAGCCCAGGCGGCGTTCCACAGCCCCCCCCGGCTGCGCCCCAAGAGGACCATCCGTTTCGCGAAGCCCCGGCGTTCGGTCAGTTCCTCATACAGCTTCGAGAACAGGGCCCGGGCCTCGGGGCTGCCATGTCCCTCCCCTACGTCGATCCCCGCCACGGCAATTCCCGCCGCCAGAAACTTCTCGTGCATCCACTTCTCGTGCTGATCGGGCAGCCCCGGCAGGGTGGGGGAATAGCAGACCCACGGTTGGGGCTTGGCACGTTTGTCGGCCGCCGGCCAGAGGATGAACGCAGGGCGTTTGTCGACCAGGAACGACTCTCCGGGGAGGATCAGGTCTTTGACAGGGGGAGACTCTTGCGCCTGAGCCGAGGCCCGCGTCAACAACAGCAGGGCCGCCAGCAAGACCGACAATCGGGGCATGACACACTCGAGAGGAAAGTGGAACAACAAGATCAGGGTGCGCCGCGCACTTGAGCGGGGCAACTCTTGGAAAACGCGGGGATGCAGCTCGTCTTCAAATTGTCGGCAGTTCGAATCCCTTCCGGTGTTCGCGTCCCACGAATTCGTTGGCCGCGGGATCGTCGAAGGTCTCGGTTTGTGCATCGAACTTCAGTTTCTTGCCAGTTCGCCAGGCGATGTTCCCCATGTGGCACATCGCACTGCTGACATGCCCGGAGTAGATCTCCTGAGTCAGATCAGCCGACTTCCGGCTCTTGACGGCGTCGAGAAAGTTCCGGATGTGCGCCTGCTGGATCTCTCCCTGACTGCTGTCGACCTGCTTGACCAGTTTTCCGGCGGCGTCATACGCCTTCCAGTTGGTGTTCGACATCAGCAGCCAGCCATTCTCGCCGTAAATCGCCGCCCCTTCCGTCAGTTGGAACAGCCGGGGGCGCGACCAGAGCCGCATCTCGTACTGCAGCACGTGCCGGGGGTAGTCGTAGCTGATCAGCATGGTGTCGGGCCACTGCTGGTCGTCTTCGAAGAAGAACTTGCCCCCCGAACACGAGACCGACTGCGGCATCGTGTCGAGCCCCATCAGAAACCGGCAGTAGTCGATGCGGTGGACCCCATCGTTCCCCAGGTCCCCAGTGCCATAGTCGAACAGCCATCGCCAATGCCCCCCCACGATCGTGGAGTTGAAGGGGCGTTCGGGAGCGGGGCCCTGCCAAAGTTCGTAGTCGAACCCGTCGGGAGGAGCACTGTCTGGGGCCAGTTTGACGGCTCCGTTGCGGTCGGTTTCCCACGCCTTCCCGTAGACCACCTGCCCCAGGGCCCCGCTGCGGATATAGTCGCGCGCCTCGGCCAAAATCTTCGCACTGCGCATCTGGGTGCCGACCTGCACCATCCGCTGATGCTTGCGGGCGGCGGCGACTGCGACCTTCCCCTCCAGAAGATTGTGGCTGGCGGGCTTTTCGACGTAGACATCCTTCCCTGCGAGGCAGTCGTGGATGGTCAGCAGGGCATGCCAGTGATCGGGCGTGGCGATCATCAGGGCGTCGACAGTGGAATCCTCCAGCAGCTCGCGATAGTCGTTCACCAGCTTGGGCTTCCGGCCGGTCTTCTCGGCCAACTCAGCCCCCCGCTGCTCGCGGACACTGCGGTTGACGTCGCAGATGTGGGTGACGACGCAGTCGGGTTCGGCGGCGAAACTCTGCATCACCGAATTCCCCCGGCCCCGTACACCGATGCAGGCGACCCGAATCTGCGAGTTGGCCGGGGCCGCAGCAGGCGACAGTCCCTCCGTCATCGCGGTCCAGCCCACCCCCACAGCCAGGGAATTCCGTACAAACTGACGACGCGAGGCAGCGGTCATGGGGCACCGGGGGAGGGGGAAAGGCTGAAGGCAGAGGGCCAAAGGATGAAGGATGAAGGAGATTTCGACGGCCGGGGTGATGGACAGTGGGTGGGGGTGGCGGCGGAGGAGAGTCGACTGTGGCAATCAGTCGACTGTGGCAATCAGTCGACGGTGGCAATCAGTCGACGGTGGCGGTCCAGGGATGGGCGAAGTCATCCCACAGGGCGTCGAGTTGACGCGGCGCGATCTCGCCGTCGAAGAACACAAACCGGTACTGCGAGGTTTGCGGCTTTCCCGGCTCGAAGGCGAAGTCTCCCAGTTGGGCTGGGGTGGAGACGAGGTACGGCATGTCGGGATGAATGCGCACCGGTTCCGGGAAGCGGAAGTTCGCGGGATGGGTCAGCAGGGCCAGGCCGGCGGTCTTTCCCTGCACAGGGCCCTGCAAGGCTGCCCAGTGGGGACGGGAATGATTCCCCGCCAACCGGTCTTGGCCCTCGGAGGTTCGGACCTGGCACACCTGCGGATTCCAGCCGCGGGCTCCCCGCAGCGCCATGCCTCCGTAGTGGTACTGCAGGATCTTTAACGCGGTGTCGGTGGCGGCCTGGCGGGTGGTGGTGATGTCGCAGACCCAGTAACCGGCGGCAGGGCCTCCCAGGGTCCAGGCCTGCAGACGCCACTCTTCGGTCAGGGGGATCTTCTCGGTCGGGCCCGAGGTGTCGACATGCTGATGCACCGTGGTGAATTCGCCCCACACCGGTCCGCTTGCCGTCCCCTTCAGCGACTGGAACCGCACCCGGCCGGTTCCCCCCAGCAGATCCCAGAAGTTGGGATTGCGCCCCTCAAACTCGGTCTTGGTGTAGGCCAGAAACAGCCCACTCTGATGCAGGTGATCGGGGGGAAACTCATCGGTCACGACCAGCCCCGAGGGGGTCTGCGCCGGATGGATGTGGGCACTGCGGCCATACTTGGGATCAACGTCGGTCGCGGGAGCCACATGCGCGGCGTTGTACCGCAAGAGGGGGCGTTTCCCGATCTCGACCCCCACAAACGACCGGTTGCGGGAGACCTCCACCCGGTTGGGGGCCGGAGTGGTGGCCGCTTCCAGGCGATATGTCCGCTGACCGCCGGGCGGCAAGCCGCCATCGACAATCCACCACAGGTGGTGCGGCTGGTTGGGCTCGCGGGACGGTTCGACCTGCACGTCCACCACCCGTTCACGTCCCCCGGTCGTCTCCCGCAGTTGCAGCGGCCCGGCGGCGAGTTGGGGATCGAGCTGCACGCGGGCCCGACCCAGGGGCCGCTGGGTGGCGGCCGCCGGGAGGGTGATCAGGCTTCCCACGCGAGCAGTCTTGGTCGGGGCCGACGCCTCCTGGGCCTGCACCTCCCGAAAGACCGTGCCCGGGAGGCCCCCCCAGTTCAGGCAGGCCCACAGACCCAAGATCGAGAGGCTCGGCCGCAGAAAGCGGCGGCGGGAAAGTCCGGAAACGCTCTGCATGGCCGACTCACGGAGAGAAACGGAGGGGCGGTGGGACCGAATCATCATCGCCGGTTGATGCGAGTGTCAACCGTCACCGGGCCGGCCCGGGTGCGTTCCGCGGTCCTTCGTCACATCCTGGGTCTGCGCCGGCGACCGTCATCGCCTATACTTCTTCATCTTACTGAACCACAGGGTCGAGCCCATTGCCTTTGGCGATGCGGGTGACGGCCTCTGTTCCGGGAAGCCGAGACATGCCCGCCGCCAATCTGCCCGTCATTTCCCCACAGCGCTGCACGGCCTGTGGCGACTGCGTGGCGTGTTGTCCGGTCGACTGCCTGTGGTTGCATCAGGGAACCCAGATTGTGGTGGTGCCGCACGCCTGCGTTGGGTGTGCGGTGTGTGCCGCAGTCTGCCCGACCAACGCAATTGCGATGCGTGTTCAGGACTGGTAAAAACCGGTCGCGGCGGAGGGCTGCTCGGGCGGCACCGCTGGAAAAGCCGACCCGAGAAACCGACCACAACCTCTGCAAAACCATGACTTCCCCGTTGAGTGAAACCACCCTCCGCGACTCGCTGCGTCCCGTGCTGGCCCCGGGAATCGGCCGATCGGTGGTGGACTTGGGCATGATCCAGTCCATCCACACCCCCTCGGGTGGGGGAGTCGAGTTGGGAGTCCGCCTGCCCACGCCAGCGTATCCGCTGAAAGACGAGCTCTCGGCCGCCCTCACCGCCGCCGTCGGCAAGGCGTTTCCCCAGGCCGGTCCCGTCTCGATCGACTACACCTGGGAAGTGGCCGGCAGCGAGACGGGCGGAGCCCTGGGACTGCGGGTCAAGAATGTGATTGCCGTGGGGAGCGGCAAGGGAGGGGTGGGCAAGAGCACCATGTCGGCCTCGCTGGCGGTGGGCCTGAAACTGGCCGGTGCCCGCGTGGGGGTGATGGATGCCGACATCTACGGCCCCAGCATTCCGCACCTGTTCGGCGTGACCGGGCGCCCCGCCATCGTGGAAGAGGCCGGTCCCGATGGGAAGGTTATCCAGCGGATGGACCCCATCGTGGCCAACGGCGTGAAAATCATGTCGATGGGCTTTTTGGTGGGGGCCGATGACCCGGTGATCGTCCGCGGTCCCATCCTGCACCGCACCATCGAGCAGTTCCTGCGAATGACCGCCTGGGGCGAGCTCGATTACCTGATCATCGACCTTCCTCCGGGCACGGGAGACATCGCCCTCACCCTCTCTCAGTTGATGGGTTTGACGGGAGCGATCGTCGTCTGCACCCCGCAGCAACTGGCGCTGCTCGACGCGGTCAAGGCGATCAACATGTTCCGCAAGGTGAAGATTCCCGTGCTGGGGCTGATCGAAAACATGTCGGGCGAGATCTTCGGCCGGGGTGGGGCCCAGCGCAAGGCGGCCGAGATGGGCGTCCCCTTTCTGGGAGAGGTTCCCATCGAGGCGAAGATCCGCGAATACGGCGACGCTGGCAACATCTTCGGGGCGTTCGCCGCGGGCAGCCCCGCCCGCGAAGCGCTGCGGAATGTCTGCGGACAGGCGGCGCTGCAGGTCGCCAAGAGCCTGCTCGAAACTCCCAAGATGCCCTCGCTGGAAATCCTGACGTGGGCTGAAGTCGGAGGGACCCAGGGGCCCGAGTTCATGGAGGTTCTCCGGAAGCGAGGTTGCCGCATGCCCCCCCAGACTCACCGTCAATCCCGCCAATCGCGCCGCCTCTGCTGGGGGCGACCAGCCGTATCACTGCGCAACCCGGGACGGATGCAACTGCTGTTGCTGGCGGGGCTGGGGCTGCTGGGCGTTGGCTCGGGCAGCGCCTGGGGGCAGGCGAAAGACAAAGACAAGGACAAGTACGCTCCCCTGCGCGACAAGATGGTCACCGTCTGTCTCGAACGGGAGGGAATTCAGAATCAACGGGTACTCGATTGGATGCGGCAGGTTCCCCGGCACCTGTTCGTCCCGGCGAACCTGCGCCACGCCGCCTATTTCGACCAGGCCCTCCCGATCGGTCAGAAGCAGACCATCTCGCCCCCCTACATCGTCGCCTACATGACCGAGTCTCTCGATCCCCAGCCCGAAGATCGGGTGCTGGAGATCGGCACGGGCAGCGGCTACCAGGCCGCCGTCCTCTCGGGACTGGTGAAGGATGTCTACACCATCGAAATCGTCGAGCCGTTGGGGAAGACCGCCGCGAAAGTGCTGACCGATCTCAAGTACGAGAACGTCCACACGAAGATCGGCGACGGTTATCTCGGCTGGCCCGACGCCGCCCCCTTCGACAAGATCATTGTCACCTGCTCTCCGGAAGACATTCCCCAACCGCTGGTCGAGCAGTTGCGTGAAGGGGGCCGCATGATCATCCCCATTGGCGAACGCTACGATCAGGCGTTCTACATGCTCGAGAAAAAAGCCGGCCAGCTCGAACGCAAAAAACTGCTGCCTGTGCTGTTCGTTCCGATGACGGGCGATTCCGAGGCGCAGCGCAAGATTCAGCCCGATCCGGCCAAACCCCAACTGCGCAATGGCGGCTTTGAACTGGCCAACGACGGCATTGCCGAGAACTGGTACTACCAGCGCGGTGTCACCCGCCAGACCGAGGGGGCGGTCGAGGGGGAGGCCTGCGTGGTCTTCGAGAACGAGGAACCGGGACGCGGCACCCAGATGCTGCAGGGGATGGCGGTTGACGGCTCGAAGATCTCGGGGCTCAACTTCAGCCTGCGCGTTCGCGGCCGCAATCTGCGTTCGGGGTCCCATGCCGACGAACGCCCCGCGCTGCGGATTCACTTCTACGACGCCGACCGCAAGGAACTTCCCATCGATGGGGTGGGGCCCTGGGAAGGAACGTTCGATTGGAAGCGGGTCACCAAGTTGGTTCCCGTCCCCGCCCGGGCCCGCGAGGCCATTCTCAGGATTGGCCTCAACGGCGGATTGGGTGAACTGGTGATTGACGACGTCCAGATGAAGGTGCTTCCCCGGCAGTAGGTCGGCCTTCGGTTTCTCACTCGGTTCGCGTTGTTCCCGGCGAGTCCCCCGCGTTCTCTCTTCTGCGTTTCCTGCGACCACGGCAAACCTCCATGACCGACCAGTCCCCCTCCCCAGTCCCGTTGGTTCCCGGTGCGAACGAGGCCCGGGCGGCCCGCGAGTCGGCCGTCTGGTTCGAGTTGCCGGGGCGAACGCATCTGGAGATCACTGGGGCCGACCGGGCGAAATTCCTGCACAACTTCTGCACCAACGACATCAAGGGCCTGGCCCCCGGCGCGGGATGCGAGGCGTTGATCACCTCGGTGCAGGGAAAAATTCTCGGGCATGTGCTGGTGTTTGCCGAGGATGACCGGCTGACAGTCTCGGCTGTCCCTGGCTGTGCCGAGCGACTCATCCGTCACCTCTCCAAATACCAGATCAACGAAGAGGTCACCTTCACCGATCAGACGGCCGCCTGGAGCACCGGCTTCATCGTGGGCCCCAATGCTCCCCGCGTGGTGGAACGCGTGGTGGGGGGGCCGTTGCCGCGCGAAGACCTGCGGCATGTCTCGTTTGGCGTGGGCTCGTCGCGGGTGCGCGTGCGGCGGTACGACCTGTTGGGCTTCCCCGGCTACGAACTAGTCGTCGACAACGCCGGTTGGCAACGCCTGCGCGAAGCCCTGCCCGAACTGGCGCTGGCTGGCAGCGGAGCCCTGCTGCAGTACCTGCGAATTTCGGCCGGTGTTCCCTGGTATGGCATCGATCTCACCGACGCCAACCTCGCCCAGGAAGCCTCCCGCACCAGCCGGGCCATCCACTTCCAAAAGGGGTGCTACCTCGGCCAGGAACCAATCGCCCGCATCGATGCCATGGGGCACGTCAACCAGCAGTTGCGCAGCGTGAAGATCGAAGGGGGAGACATTCCCCCGGCGGGGACGGAATTGTTCCACCCGCAAGACCCCGCGAAAAACGTGGGGAAGATCACCTCGGCCGTGGGCCTGCCCGATGCTCCCGGCGCAGTCTGTCTGGGGTTTTTGAAGCGGGGCTTTGAACAACCGGGGCAGCGCGTACTGGTGGGCGAAAGCCGACGTCCCGCCGAGGTCTTCTGGAACGGCCCCGCATGAGCCAGCTTCCCCCCGGTGCGATCGACGTCCGGCGGGTGTCGAAAGATTACCGCCTGGGGGAGCCCCGCAGCATCTTTTCGTGGCGGGTGCTGCCCGCGCTGCTGCGGCGTCCCGACCCCGGCCGCTCTCTGCGGGCGCTCGACCAGCTCTCGTTCTCGATCGCCCCCGGTGAAACGGTGGGGTTGATCGGCCCCAACGGCACCGGCAAGAGCACGCTGCTGCGCATTCTGACCGGAATCACCGCGCCCACCGAGGGGGAAGTGTGGCATGGGGGTCGGATTGCCGGTGTGCTCGATCTGGGAAGCGGCTTCTACGAGGAACTGACCGCCTGGGACAACGCCCAGCTCAATGCCCAGCTCTTGGGCATGTCGCGGGAAGAGGCCGAGGGGCGGATGGAATCGATCTTCGACTTCGCGGAACTGCGCGACTTCCGACACGCGCCGATGGGACAGTATTCCTTCGGCATGCGGCTGCGGCTGGCGTTTTCGATCGCGATGGCGCTCGAGCCCGACGTGTTGCTGCTGGACGAAGTGATGGGGGTGGGCGATCTGCAGTTCCAGCGACGCAGTGCCGCCCGCATCCGCGAACTGGCCGAGCGCGGCGTGACACTGCTGGTCGTCTCGCACCACCTCTCCGATCTCACGCGGGTCTGCCAGCGGGGGCTGCTCTTGCATGGCGGCCGGCTTGCCCACGATGGACCGATCCAGGAGACGATTGACGCCTACCTGCGGCAGTCGCGCGAGCCGACGGGGGGAACCGTGGGAGGCCGGGGGGCCGAGGCGGCC
>JBKCTR010000144.1:0-2295 GCA_046318755.1 Planctomycetaceae bacterium | reverse complement strand
CGTGGCGACGAACCTCCAGGTTTGTCGGACCCGTCGGCGATGATTGGGCGATGGATCGGAAAAGCGCTTGTTGGGGGAAATCCGGCATGATGGCAATCGCTCCTCGATCGGCCCCCCCGCGCGATCCCAATCCACGTATGTTGGAAATCGAAGTACGATCGAAATTTGACATCGGCCGGAAGACGTCCATCGACATCGCCCTTCGCGGACCCCACCCGCCCTGAAACTTGCGGCCCTGAAGGGGCTTCAGAAGGTAGCCGGGGGTTGGAGCGCAGCTCTACCCCCGGACCGCCGCCCCGCAACACACGCCGAACCCCGGGAGGGGTTCCAGAGGGTCGGGGAACGACGCCCGTTTGGGAAATTGACGGGAATCCAACCTCGTCGCATCGCCCACCCGAATCAACCATTTGTGCGTTCCCCCCCCCCTCACGGTTTGGCCCAGGGGCTCAAAGCCGCGTAACTGCGCCGTGCCGCCGCGATCGGATCGTAGCCGGGTTGTCCGAACACCTGGCCGCTCACTTCCACGCAGACGGGGCCGGTGTAGGCGTGCTGTCGCAGCAGGTCGAAGTACTGCCGGTAGTCGGTCCGCCCCTCTCCCGGCAGCAGGAACCGGAACTCGCGGGCGTCGCCCCGGGTGTCCTTCACGTGAATCAGCCGGGTGCGGGGAAGCAGGGTTTGCAGCGACTCGGCCAGACCGATTCCCTGCAGTTCAAAATGGCTGTAGTCGTACACCACCTGCAGCGCGCGGGAGGGAACCTGCTCGAGCAGCCACAGCAGCCGGTCGGGCGTGTTGACCGCACTGCTGACATGGGCCTTCAGTCCCACGATGACCCGCTGTTCCTCGGCCACCCGGGCCCAGTCCGCCAAGCGGGCCGCCAACTGGTGTTTGAGCAGGTCCCATTGCGCGGGGGTTCCCCCCAGCACTGTTTCGATCAGCGGCGGGTGCTGGTCGTCGAGATCGTGCGCCACCCGGGCGGCCGCGGTCAGCACGGCCAGCCCCTGCCGATGTGCCTCGTCGTTCGCCGCCAGGTTCAAGAGCACCATCAAGGCCGAGACCCGCAGCCGCAGCTCCGCGAGCAGCGCCACGGTCTCGCGGCGGCGTTCGGGCCGAAACACCTCGGGATGGGTGGGGTAGCCCGGGTTCAGGCAGAGCTCGACATGTTCGTAACCGACGCTGGTACAGATTCGCAGGGCTCGGTCGAACTCGAGCTGGGGCATGCCGTAGAGACTGAACCCCAGGGGCAGGCCCGCCCTGGCGTTCGCAGCTTGTCCCCCGGCCTGGTGGGCAGCCTGCAGGAAGATCAGCGAGGCGAGCAACCGACGACGATTGAGGGGCATGAACCCGATTCCTGGAGCGGCAGACGGACGGGGAGGGGACCGGCGGTGGGTGGGAGGCGCGAATGAAACGGCGGAAGGGGGTCAGACGACCTCGAAACCGGTACGCTGTTCCCGCGACAGCAGTTGGTTGGCCGCGGGATCGTTGGGGAAACGTTCCATTGTCGGATCCCACACCAGAGGCCGACCCAACCGGAGGGAGATGTTCCCCAGGTGGCAGGTCGATACCGTGGAGTGGGAACTGTCGACATCGGACACGGGGGTCCGTCGGGCCCGGACGCAGTCGAAGAAATTCCCCATGTGATTGAGAATCGCGTCGAGCTTGCCCGCCCGGGGAGGACGGTCGAGGTTGTCGAAGTCGTAGAGGGTGTAGTTTTCCCGGGGCAACGGCTGGCTGGCCAGGGCCTCGACTGGCAATCCGGTGATCTTGCCCCGGTTGACGAACAGCCGGCCGGTCTCGCCAATGAACAGAATGCCGTTGTCTCCCTCATCGCGCACCGCCATGGTCACACCATTGGCGAACCGGTAATCGACGGAGAAATCGAGCGGGACGTTGTAGCGATCGGGGCCACTGGGAAGTCGGCCCCTTCCCTCAATGGCCACCGGTTCCGATCCAATCGCCCACTGGGCGATGTCGAGGTGATGCGCCCCCCAGTCGGTCAGTTGCCCCCCGGAGTACTCGTACCACCAGCGAAAGGTGTAATGCGCCCGCTCTTCGAGGTAGGGAACATCGGGAGTCTGCCCCTGCCAGAGATTCCAGTTGAGGTTGCCCGGCGGGGTGCGCGGCGTGAACGGGCCCCCCACCTCGTTCTTCCCCAGCACCACCTCGACCCGCAGCAGTTTGCCGATTCGTCCTGCGCGGACCATCTCGACCGCCAGCCGAAACCGGCTGGCGCTGCGCTGCCCCGCGCCCACCTGCACCACCCGGCCCGGCTCGGGGCCCACGCGCGTCGGGGGGGG
>JBKCTR010000143.1:0-13915 GCA_046318755.1 Planctomycetaceae bacterium | reverse complement strand
GAAGACCGCCGTGCCATCGCCATCGGCCAGTTGTTTGCGTTGATTGCGCAACAGGCAAAACACGTTGAAATCGTGTTCATTCAGCACTTCGCGATAGTCGATGGCCTCACCGGTCCCGCCCGGGCGGGAATTGGCGGGCATTGCGCACAAATACTGAACCACAAACAGCAACAGAGGACCATTCGACGTAACGACAGTCTCCCGGTGAACCGATACCACCCGGTGACTGGCCAAAAACTGGTTGAGTTCCACCATTTCCGGATCGGCGGGCAGAGGAAACTGAAAAAGACGAATCTGCATTCGACACCCCCTTAACGAGCCCTGTGGACCACCGCATCACGAACCCGACCATCGCACTCGCTCCGACTGCACTCTACGTCTTTGGTCGGCTTAACGCCTCCCGCCGTCTCCGAGTTCCGTCTGCGCTCTCCGGTACTCGCTTGTTTCTGCTTTTGGCACGAGACGGACCGGGAACCAAAGCGACCCGGAACCCGAAGTCCCCGCCCCCGATGACGGCCCCGAACCCGTCGCGGAACGCACTGCGACAGTTCGCGGCCGAATCGAACCACGAACCGCCGCGCAACACGCGCCGGGCGTCAATGTCACCCTTGTCGACAAGGTTGACAGGATCGACCGTCAAATTGCCACTTCGTCCGTAGGCCTGTGGATCGTAGACATCCTGGCACCACTCCCACACCAAACCATGCATGTCATGGAGCCCCCAGGCATTCCCTCGCTGTTTGGTCCCCACCCGATGCAGACGGCCGTCTGAGTTCCGACCAAACCAGCCGATCTCGGTCAAGGCCTGCTCTCCATCGCCGTTCCAGTAGTCCGTTTCGACAAGTCCCCCGTCGGCCTCCCCGCGACAGGCATACTCCCATTGCGCCTCCGTCGGCAGGGTGGCCACCCATTTCGCCCAGCCTTTGTCGCGCCGCTGAATCTCCTGCATCAGCAGATCGCAATACTGCCTCGCCTCATGCCAGGAGACGCGAATAACGGGGTGCTGGAGCTCATCAGAGACAGCATCCGAGAAGTTGTTGCAATGATCTTTGTGAAATCGTTGATATTGTCCCAGCGTCACAGGTGTTCGCCCCAGCCAAAAACCTTGCGAGATTCGCACCCGGTGCCTGGGGCGTTCGTCCGCATCCCCACCGCTAGACCCCATCCAAAATGTCCCTGCGGGGACATATTGCAAATCAAGTGTCACTCCTTCCCCCAAATCGAGGGTGCGGGTCTCGCCGGGAGTTGGTGCCAGTGAACGCGACATCGACTTTGTTGAACACGTTTGCCAAGGGACTGATCCGACTCATGTTGTAACACAACCGTGGTGCCTGGACGAACGCCTCCCAGGACCGCCGACGACCTTGGCCGCCGACACCCGTCTTGACGCTCGTCCAGGGCTGATCCAGGTTTTGTCGTGCCGCACGCTGTTTCAGCCGGGCCAGGCGGTGAGCCGCATTCCCCACTGGGAATTCTCCCCCCGACGCCCCCACACCGTACACCGCAACTCACGACGGGAACGTGTGCCGTCCGTTGGCCACCGCCACTGCGGTGAACCCTCGTGCCGGGAACCAAAGCGACCCGGAACCCGTTGTTCCTGTTCCTGTTGTCGGCCCTGTTCCTGTTGCGGATCGCACTGCGGCAGTTCGCGGCCGAATTGTTCCACGAACCGCCGCGCAACACGCGCTGGGCGTTCCGACACGTCCCCAGCCTCTGGCAATGAGCACAAGGTCACCGACCAGAAGGCCTCGGGTCTGTCTTACCTGATCGATCGCTTCGGCGATACGACGATCAATACACAATGTCCTGAAACTCAGGGGCATGATCGTCGAGATCTGCCTCCGACGCCGCGGCGGCCACGGTGATCGGACCAGGACAGCCAGCACAACGCCCTGCGGCCTTCGCGACCAACCTCTCGCCAACCCACCGCCTACCTGGCAGAGGTGACTTCTCTCAGCCCCGGGTTGTCCCCCCAGCGGCGACCCGGGGAACGCGATCCCCCACAGCACCTGAACCCTGAAAGCGGTTCCTTTCAACGCGGGGGCCGGAATAGCGGTGAACCGCAAACGTTATCGCCGGTGTGGAAAGCAATCCCTTCAGGATAGGGGCGCGGTGGGGACGGCCACCTGGGGTAGTCGCGTGCGCGACAACCCCAGGCTGAGGGAAGTATCCCCTACGGGGAATGGCTAGGGCCCACGTCGTGCCGTCGTCATTGGTTTGGTGGTGTTTGTTGTGGTTCGCAAGGGTTTTGGATCCAGGGTTTTGGATCCAGGGTTTTGGAATTCCCATCGGGGCGTTGATCTTTTGGTGCACGCCCAGCGGAGTGGACACAGAGGTCCACGCTCCCGGTTGGATCAGCCCGGGGTTCGGGCTGCACTCCATCGCCTTGATTTCGAACCATGCGGTGTGCGGTGACGTCTTATGACGATATTTTTAAATCAAGTTGTTTCGTCGCGGGTCGCGAAGAACGTTGTGTGGATCTTGTGGGTCTCTGCCGATGCGAGACGGTGGTTGCGGTCGGGCCCTGTCGGGAAGCGGTGCTGTCCGACGCACTCTGAACCGACAGACCTGGAGGTCTGTCGCCACGGCGGCTTGTGGCACAGGCTTGTCCGAATGTGTCAATGGGGCGTAGTACAACGCCAACGGCACGGACCCGCGCGGGTTGGTTGTGGCCGGGACTGACGGGGCGAGAGGCTGTCCGACGCGATTACGACCGACAGACCCGGAGGTCTGTCACCACGGCAGGTGGGCACACAGTCGCGTCAGCCCGCGGAACGTTTTGACGATTTGGTCTGCACGGGTGGCCGTCTTGGGCGGCCCAGCGGTGCGACTGTTGGACGCGTCCAGCCCAGCGCGGCCGGGGCGGAGTTCCGCACTCGCGGCGGTCCGCGCCTCGTCCCCCACAGCGGGGCCGCTCGGATCAGACCGTGTTGCGTTCCGGCCGACTCGACAGGCCGGGTGAGTTCGCGATCCGTCCGGGGATCTCAGCCCTCGGGGGAGCGTGGTGACCGCCTCTCCTCCATCCGAAGTCTCCCATCCCATCGCGGGTGCGGCAGGTGGTGCTCTGCCTTCTGAAGGGATTGACTGGTTACGGGATCGATTGGTTACGGGATCGATTGGGCCCATGTCGCGACAAACCAGATGCCGCGCTGGACACTTCCGACAGTCTTCGGATAAAACGAAGCGGCTGTCATTCGTCCTGTTTGGGTGCAGGACGGCCCGTCATATTTTCCCTCAGCTCCATGTCGCCATGAAACCCCTGGGTTTTCGTACCGCGCTGAGACGCCTGTTCCGCAACCCCCCGATGGCACGCGGAAACGCTCGAGTCCGTCGTGCCCCGGACCGGCAGCCAAGACTCGCGATCGAGCGGCTCGAGAGTCGGCAATTGCTGGCGGCTCAGGCGACGCTGTCGCAAGTGCTGGGAGTCAGCGTCTCCGTCACCTTCAATGGGGATCAGCCATCTCTGGCGGCCGCGGTCCCTTCTCCCATCACCTGGCAGACGGTGACGGCGGGACAGTTGGGATGGGGAACTGTGACCGGCGATCCCCGCAATGCCGGACTGGGTGCGGAACTGAAGACGTTTGTCGGGGAAGTGGGTCCCGCGATCGCTCTGCAGACGAAAGTCGATTTCAACGCCTTCACCCAGGCGGTCGATGTCAATCCCACGGGAGTGGCCAAAGAACAGTGGGGACGTGACCGCGCCAACCTTGTGACGGCGTTCTGGCACCAGTACGGTCCGACCAACATGAGCGCGGGCTTCAACAACGCCACCCAGTCCGCCGCCTTTCAACTCGGACTGTATGAGCTGATTTCCGAGCCTGCGGGGTCCGCCTGGAATCTCGCCCAGGGGCGATTCCAGGTGGCGGCCAGCCAGCAGTCGCTGCCCGCCGTGGTCCAGGCGCGCGATTGGCTGAAGGAACTGAATCCCCTGCTGGCCGCCGAGAGTTCGGTGGTCGTGAGCGTGCTCACCAGTCCCACCCGCCCAGATCAACTGACGGTGCTGCCCAAGCCCCCGGAGGTCGGCAGGCCGGGCAACGGCAGTCCCGGAGAGACCTGTGCCGCCACAGAGACCCCGGATGTGGCGACTGGGCTGCTGAACGTGGTCTTCTCCACGACCGCCTCCACCGACCCGAGCGCATCCGCCTCGGTCACCCTCCAACGGCAGCAGGCGAGTCCCCCGGCAGGGCCTGGTCTACAGGCCAGTACCGGAATGATGCCATTCGAGCCCGCCGCGTCGGGGGCGTTTGGAAACGCCTGGTCACTTGGTGCCGCCCCCTCGCTGGCGACCTACGGCACCGATGCCCTCAACCCGGCCTACGTCTCGGTCGTCTTCCAGGGTGCCGACACCCGGATTTTCCGGTATGTTCCCACAGCCGGCCAACCCGCGTTCTATCTCGCCAGCGGTCAGGGAACGGCCGACAGTCTGTCATTCGCCAGTGGGCAATATGTCTATCGGACTGCGCGGGGAGACACACTGGTCTTCCACGATTTCAACCCGCTGCGCCCCGCGAACCAACGCGGGCAGTTGATCTCGCGCACCGACGCCGCGGGCAACCGGTACGAATTCTCGTTCGGGACCTCCGGGGTCTCACAGATGCGCCGTTACCTCTCCCCAGCGGGGACGACGGACCTGGTGGAAATTCAGGATTACCTGTCTCTGCCCGAGGGAGACCCGAACGTCGGCAAGGTGTCTCAACTCGCGATCCGCCGCGGCGACGGAACCCTGGTGCGCAGCGTCTCCTTCACCTACTACGACGGAACCACCCCCTGGGGGGCTCTGGGAGACCTGGCGCGGACCGAGACGTTCGATCCGTCCGGCAACCTGCTCGATGCGCAGTCCTTCCGGTACAGCGTCCTGGCGAGCGGAGTTTCGTTGATCAGCCTGTCGCTCGACTCAGATTCGGTTCGCCGGGTCGGGGCGGCGGGCCTCGATCTCAACACCGCGTCGGACGACAACCTCACGCCGTTCGCGACGAACCGCTATTTCTACGACGCGGGGCATCGCGTCGTGCGGCACGACCGGCAGGGGGTGGGATGTACGGCGTGCACGGGAGGGATTGGCACGTCCTTGTACGCCTACGCGCAAAACCCCAATCCCGTGCACGGCAGCAACCACGACTGGCGCTTCAAGACGACCGAGACCCGGCCGGACGGATCTCAGCGCATTGTGTATTCGAACGGTCTTGGCCGCACCATGCTCGAGGTGCTGCGGACACAGGATGGCGGGGTGACCCGGCAAACGGGCAGCTACACCCGCTACGACGCCCGGGGAAATGCCATCTGGCGGGCCACTCCCGAAGCGGTCGCGCTGCCGACGGATCTCGCCACGCTCGAAGTCTATCCCGATCTGCTCAACGAGGTGGCGGGTAATTTCCAGTATCTGAACGACACCACCGGCCTGATCCACGTGACCTCGTTTTTCGAAACCACCACAGCCACCAGCAGCGTGGCGGGAGGGGTCGATCGCTTCGTTTCCGCGAAGTCAGTCATGCGCGGAGACCGGGGCACTCCGATCCGGCAGCAGGCCTTTACCTATTTCCAGCAGACGGCGGGGGGCAGCCGGGTCTCGCCGCTGGCGGCCAGCATCGCCTATCCCAACAGCACCACCACCGGAGCCCAGACCACCAGTTGGTCGTATGTCTTCGCACCAGGGACCACTCGCATTCTCAGCCAACGCACGACCCTGCCCGTCGTGTCGACCACACAGAACGGACCGGGGACCGCCGACGTCAGCGACCGGGTCTTCGATTCCGCCGGCCGGGAGATCTGGTCACGGGATGCGGACGGGTTTCTGCAATTCACCCGCTATGACCCGCGGACCAGCGCGGTCATCCAGCGGATTGTCGATGTCGACACCACCCGCACGGCCGACTTCCAGGACCTTCCCGCCGGTTGGATCACGCCAACGCGGGGCGGGCTGCACCTGACCAGCCGGTTCGAGGTCGATTCGCTGGGCCGCCCCACCCGCTACACCGATCCCCTGGGCCGAGTCGCCTACACCGTCTACGACGACCTGCAACACTCGGTCCGCACCTACGTCGGCTGGAACGCCGCCACCTCGACCCCCACCGGCCCCATCCAACTGATCCGCCGCGACCTTTCGGGCACCTACCTCGAGACCCTGACCTTCGACGGTGTTCCGACCGTCGACGCCCAGGGGCGCCCCACGGGTCAGGAGCCCATCACCAACGTGCAGTCGCTGTCGCGGTCGCACATCAACTCGGCCGGACAGGTGGTGGCGGAGGACCGCTATACCAATCTTGATGGACTGGTCTATTCCACCTCCCCGACCCTGGGTGTCGAGGGGACCAACTACCTGCGCACGCGATACGCCTACAACAATCGCGGCCGGATCGACCGTGTGCAAACCCCGGCGGGAACGATCACCCATTCGATCTACGACGGCTTGTCGCGCCTGGTGGCCACCTGGGTCGGCACCGATGATTCGACCACCAATGGCTTCAAATGGAACCCCACGAATGGGTCCGCCACCTCCAACATGACGCAGGTGGCGGCCTACGAGTTCGACAACGGCGGCGTAGGGAACGGAAATCTCACTCGCGAGACCCGGTTTCCGGGAGGCGGGGCCGCTGCCCGAGTGACGCAGCACAGCTACGACTGGCGCGACCGGAAGGTGCTGACCAAGACCGCGGCCAGCGCAATCCCAGACACCGAGGATTCCCAAATGAACCGTTCGGTGGTCTTCCGCGCCATCGACAATCTTGGTCGGGTGACCGCTCAGCGGGTGTATGACGGCGACGGAGTGATCATCGCCGACGTGAATGGCGATGGGGTTCCGGACGAACCAGCCGCCGCACTGCTCCGCGAATCGCAGGTCGTGTTGTTCGACGCCCAGGATCGTCCTTATCGGTTGCAGGAGTTGTTCGTCGATCAGACGACCGGAGTGGTGGGAACCCCCCGCCTCACGACCAATCTCTTCCGCGACCGCCGCGGAAACATCGCCGCGACCTACGCCCCCAACGCCCCAGTCACGCAAAACCGCTTCGATGGAGCGGGACGACTCAGTTCGACCTACACGCTGGGCAACACGCCGACGGCCAACTGGACAAACGCCACCGGGGTCACGGCATCGCTCATTCTCGGGCAGATCGATTACACCTACGATGCGGCCGACAATCTGATCCTGACCACCAACCGGCAGCGGTTCCACGACGCGGCGACGACGCTGCTGGGCACCCTGGGCACCCCCACCACGGGCATTCCGGCACGTGTCTCCTCAACCAGCTTCTTCTACGACGCCGCCGATCGGGTCACGGCCTCGGTGAACGTGGGCACCAATGGCGGGATCGCGTATGTGCGGCCCGACGCGGTTCCCAATCGTTCCGACACGGCTCTTGTCACCACCTTCTCTTACGATGCCGCCGGACGGGTGCGGGACGTGACCGACCCCAATGGAATCACCGAGCGAACGCTCTACGACGCTCTGGGCCGAACGACGGCCACGATCGCCAATTGGACCGGCGGTGCCCCCGGCGCGCAGGCCGATGTGACCACCCTCGTCCCCTACGACACCGCGGGCCGCCTCGCGTCGCGGACGGCGGTGCAGCCGGCGGGGCTTCCGGCGCAGGTGACCGGTTCCATTTACGGCGTCTCGACGGCCACGGGGAGCGCAATCGCGTCGAACGACGTGTTGGCCGAGACCTGGTACCCCGATCCGGTCACCGGTCTGCCGTCGGCAGCCGAGCGTGATGTCTACACCATCAACGCCCTGGGTCAGCGCACCACCTTGACCGATCGCGCCGGGACGAAGCACGCTTACACCTACGACCCGGTCGGCCGGCTGACGGCCGATGCCGTCACGGCGCTGGGGGCCGGGGTCTCGGGATCCATCCGTCGGATTGAATCGGCCTACGACACACTGGGACGATTGAGCTCGGTCACGAGCTTCGACGCCCCCGCGGCGGGAACGCCGGTGAACCAGGTGACCCGGGCCTACAACGGCTTCGGCCAGGTGACCAGCGAGTGGCAGGCGCATACGGGACTGGTCGATTCCGCCACCACTCCACGGGTCCAGTACACCTACTCGCAGGCGAGCAGCGGTAACCACAGCCGACTGACGCGGATCACGTATCCCGACGGGTATGCCGTGAACTACGCCTACTCGGGGGTCGACTCCGCGGTCAGTCGCCCGACCAGCCTGTCGGCCCAGCGTCCCACCAGCACCACCGCCACGACACTGGAAAGTTTCAAGTACCTTGGAGTGGACACGGTAATCGAGCGGGCGCGACCGGAAGTGACGGTGACGCTGTCGATGGTGAATCCTTCGGGGTCGGCTGGGGGGGCGGGAGACAAGTACACCGGACTCGATTCCTTCGGCCGCGTGGTCGATCAGCGGTGGGCCAAGGGCACAACCGCCACCGCGCAGGTGGTCGATCGCAACACCTACAGCTATGACCGAAACGGCAACCGGCTGTCCCGCACCAACGTGCTGGCGGCCGCATTCAGCGAGACCTACACCTACGATGCGCTGAATCAGCTCAGCAGTTTTGCCCGCAAAGGAGGCAGTACCACTTCACAGCAGTGGCAGTTCGACGCCCTGGGCAACTGGACGGGCCTGACGACGAACGGCGTCACCCAGAACCGCACGGCCAACGCCCAGAATGAGCTGACACAGGTGGGGGCTGCCAACCTGACCTACAGCGCCGCTGGAAACCTCACGACCGACGCCCAGGGCCGCACACTGGTGTACGACCCCTGGAACCGCCTGGTCTCGGTGAGCCAAGCCGCGGGGACCGAAGTCGCCCGCTACGAATACGATGGGCTGAATCGCCGGATTGTGGCGCAGGTCGGCACGTTGTCCTCAACGGCCGACGCGATCAACCCGATCCAGGACCGTTATTATTCGCTGGATTGGCAGGTGCTGGAGGAGCGACTTCGCACAGTCGACGGAGTCATTCCCGTCGCCGCCCAGACGCGTTTCGTTTGGAGTCCGGTGTACGTCGATGCGCTGATCGCGCGGGACCGCAACGCGGATGGCAACGCGACGACGGGCATCGGGGGTCTGGAGCAGCGTGTCTACGCCCTGCAGGACGCGAACTGGAACACAACGGCGATCATCTCGGCCGGGGGAGTCGTTGGTTTCGCCACGGGCGCCGTGATCAACCGATTTGTGTACACCCCGTACGGAGAAGCCCAGATGCTGACCGCCACGTGGGCCACACCCGCCGTCGGCTCAACCCCGGCGACACCGTGGGGGCATCTATTCCAGGGGCTCGAATTCACCGAGGTGACGGCCCTGGCCTATGTGCGGTTCCGCGACTACTCGCCTACGCTCGGACGATTCATTGAACGGGATCCGATCGGGTTTGCGGCCGGTGACAACAACTGGTTCCGGTTTGTCGCCAATTCTCCCACGAACTCGAACGATCCATCGGGCCTAATCAATGGCGCAGAAATTCTGTGGTGTATCTCGAATCCCATCTGCTGTGCCGCGGCAAAAGACTCCGACACCGATGTCAAGAACGAAATGCGACAACGATATCCCAATTGGCAAGACAATACGGTTGAGAATGCAGTTCAGCACTGTGCGTGGATGTGTTATGTGACCTCGATGCGTGCTTGTTCGGAAGGAGATGCCTTGTCTTTGGGCATCGCCCACGAGGACTACACTGGAAATCCGATCCATGACAAGAAGATGGACTTGCACAACAATAGTGTTGGTGTCAGTTTGGGACGAAATGGTCAATCGCTGGCTGAGTGTTTCGACAAGTGCGAGGCAAAGGCGAAAGCGTATGAGCTATACTGGTACCGGCCGGTCACAGGCGTTCCTAGACGGGGGTTGCCTCGGGATTTCCCGGGTTTTAATGTGAACGAGAACGGTGTTCCCGGCACGGGAGTGGGGACATCGTCGCCAGTACCACCGGGAGGCGGCAAAGGAGGCAACGGGAGTGGGGCTTCCAGCAGCGGTGGTTCGTCCGGGTCGGGTTCGTCAGGCTCATCGGGCTCTTCGAGCCCTTCGGGAAGCAACGTCTCACCGGGTCGCCCGAAAGGTCCGCTTCGCTGAAATTCACCATGCCAAGTCAAACAGTCCGTCGCGTCGCAATCGCGGTAATGTCAGCCTCGATCCTGCCGATTGTTCTGGCGTTTGGACTGTGGCTGACTTCTGCTGGTCAGCCATTTGACTCGGCGCGATGGAAGTCGAATGTCGAAGATCGTGACGAAATGCTCGGCGACCTCTGCCGCACTCGACTGGAGGCCAATTTGACCACAAATGACTTGCAGGAGTTGCTTGGAGCTCCGGATCCGGTCTTGTCGCCGACCGAAGTCTCAGGCTCTCAAAGCCAAGACGCGCACTTCCTCTATTATCAGTTGAGTCGCCGGAATCAGAGGTTTGATTCCCACTTTTTCGTTGTTGTTCTGGATGTCAATCACAAGTACCGACGATTTTTTATAATCAACAATTGACGGACTTCACCTGAATGATTGAGTGCATTCAATGCCGGAGTGACAAGTATGGCCAGTAAGCCAGTGTTTCGGGTGATGATTTGGAGCCTGATCCTGGTGTCTCCACTGGTCCTGACGGGATGTGCACCGATGGCTGCCGATTCGAAGATGACTGCCAGTTCGCCAAGGCTCGAAGAGGGGGTCGTTGGCCTGTTTGATCTGTCGCTCTCGACTGCCGACGAGTTGGGAAAGGTCTGGCCAGTCAACCCGTCCACACCGGCTGTCGAGCCGTTGACGATGATGGTGGTCCCCTTCACCCCAGACTTACAGGCCGTGATTGATGGAGCCCGTTCCAGCCGCCGTCGGGTCGTGGGATATGTTCGTTGTGACTCCTCCGGAGTACCGCGGCTGGGAGTGGTGCTTCCCGAGGATGTGGACATCAATCTGCCGGCAGGGCCCGGATATCGGCAGTATCAGCAGTTGGTCGTGCTGGCCGCCATGCCGGCGGAAGCGGATTGATGCCGTGGGGAAAACCAGCCCGTCCACTGCATCGGTTTTCAGCCACCCAACCGGATGGGTCAAGTCGCCGGGCTTCGGATGGGCTGCGCTGGCCAATTGAGGGGCTGTGGCCGCGCTGTGTTCGGATGGGTTTCGATCACTTCTGACGGGGCTGTGACGGCACCGCATGCTCTCCAGGCGTTCGGGTGTCTCATGGCGTGTGTGCCCTGTGTCACGACAGCAGGGTGAAGTCATCAAGTCACCCATTGCCAACCCAAGGATTCGCAAGGACGACCGCTGTGACCACAATTCATGGCCGACCCGAATACCGCAACACATGAATCGGCACACATCTCGTATCGCCATGTTTGGATTGGCCATTTTGCACGTGGCGCAGCCAGGCTGCATCGACGGGTTGACCAGAAGGATGCAAATTCAATTCCCAACCCCCCCCCTTCAAGATTGAATCTTACATTGAAGGCCGCTTGGTGAAGTCCGTCATGGCACCAGAAGATTCGGTACACCTGGCGACCATCGGCCGGATTGTTGAAAGTAAACTTGGTCAATGGCGGAACAGTCGAGTCGCACACGCACCATCGGTCATTTTCCGCAGTCACGATTTCAAGCTGACATTTCATCAGGGGACGATGATCGCAAACGACATCTCCGAGGTGGGGCAACCGCGGCAATTGGAGTGTGCCCTGTCCGACGACGAATTCGCAGAGGTGCAACAGGCTGTCGGGAAGATCGTGGAGGAACCCGCCGCACCTCAGCCTCAGAAGTGAAGAGGCACAGGGGCCGCGCATTTGCCACACTCTCGGAATTGGACGCAACCGTGCCCTCCCGGTGTGCCGGTGTGTCCCTTCTCGTTTGCGTCGTGCTGTGGCGGTGGACTTGCCACTCAGCAGCAGGCCGGAAACTTCAGCAGGCGGACCGGGGTGTCGTAGTAGACCGCGCAGCCGCCGGCGTCGGTGACCTCGGCCTTGACGAGGGCGTTCGCACACCGCCCGGCACTCAGCCAGCCCCCCTTGTCCATCAGCACCACCTCGGGTCGCTGCTTCGAGTCGAACCGCAGTTGCACCCGCAATTCCCCCTGCTCCGATTCGAGCCGGGCGAGTTCTCCTTCTTCGAAATTCGGGGCGGCCAGCGGATGCACGGTCGCGACTGCCGGGCCCTGCTGGTCCTTTTTGTCCCACTGCGAGGCCTGCGATTTCGAGGTCGACAACGCCATCAAAATCAACGGCCGGGTGGGGGTCGCGCGGGTGGGGGTGATGTCGACCTCGTGAATCAGGTTCACCTTCCCCGTCGCCGTCGGAAACTTCCGGTCGGCATACATCCACTGCGGAGCCAGCGGATTGCGCACCGCTCCTTGCCGCAGGTCCTCGAGCGAGGCCCCCTTGTCGGCCACCGGCTGCAACACCCGGCGTTTCCAGGTTTCGAGCGAGTCGGAAAACTCGTGTTCCAACCCGGTCCGGCGGGCCAGCTCTTGAATGATCTGATAATCGCTCTTCACCCCCGCCGGCGGGTCGATCACCGGGCGCGATTCGACCACCCAGTGATGCCCATACGCCCCCAGCAAATCATCCTCCTCCAGCAGCGTGGTGGTGGGAAGCACAAGGTGGGCGTGCCGGGCCGAGTCGGTCAGGAACGAATCGAC
This sequence comes from Planctomycetaceae bacterium, assembly GCA_046318755.1. GTDB lineage: Bacteria > Planctomycetota > Planctomycetia > Planctomycetales > Planctomycetaceae > UBA10511. Next base: position 1,356 of record JBKCTR010000143.1, on the reverse strand, counting down.
CACCACCGTCAGCTCGCGGGTCTCGAGCGCCCGGGCGACCGTTTCCGACTCGGGCAGCATCGCCACCGGATTGGCGGCCGTCACCCACAACACGCGAATCGGGGGATCATTCGCCGCCAAGACCGCCGGGCCAAACAGCGGCTCGGGAATGAGCCGGGGGGCGACTTCATCGCGCTTGGCGAAACTGAGATCAAACGCCCCACGCCGCTTATAGTAATACGACACCCCGCCCCCGGGAATGCCGAGGTTCCCCGAGATCGCCCCCAGGGCGTCAATCACCCGCACGGTGGCCGAACCGTGCCGGCGGCGCTGCAGCCCCCAGCCAATCATCAGCGAGGCGGGCTTTTGGGCGTAGGCCCGGGCGAGGGCGTCGAGGGTTTCGAATGGCACGCCGGCGAGATCGGCCCATTCCGCCGGGGTGTGCGATCTCGCCAGACGCTCGAATTCGGCGAGGTGGTCGCAGTACTGCGCCGCCTGCGGATCGACCTGGCCCCGTTCGAAGAAGAGGTGCGCCACCCCCAGCGCCAGCGCCCGGTCTCCCCCCGGACGAGGCTGCACGTGCAGGTCGGCGAAGGCGGCCGTTTTGTGATAGACGGGATCGACCGAGACAATCTGCGCCCCGCGCGACCGCGCCTCGTTCAGAATCGGCAGCAGGTGCACGTTCCCCACATGCACGTTCTTCCCCCATAGCACGATCGTCCGGCTGTGGTACAGGTCGAACAGGTCGTGACTGTCTTCCGCACCGAAGTCGGTCATCTGGGCGACATCCCCCGCCCCCGTGCAGACATCCCCCGACTTGCCCGTCACGGGACCGAACCGCTCGAAGAAGTAGTCGCAGACCCCCTTGAGGATCCCCATCGACCCGCCGCAACTGTAGTACATGATGGCCGCGGGGCCCGATTCGGCCCGCACGCGCAGCAACGTCTGCGAGATCTCGCCGAGCGCTTCCTCCCACGAGATCGGAAGGAATTCGTTCCCCCGACGGCGAAGAGGCGTGGTGATGCGGTCGGGGCTGTACTGCCGGTCGAGAAACCGGGCGGTCCGCTCGCAGAGAAATCCCTGCGTGATGGGATGCTCGGGATCTCCCTGCAGACGAATGATGCGGTCCCCCTGCACCGTGGCGACAATCCCACACGCATCGGGGCAGTCCCGATTGCAGGCGGTCTTGCGCTGAATGAGAGGGAGTTCGGCGGACGCGGGAGGAGTCTTCGGGAGGTTCCTGGGCTCGGGCTGCCTGGGCGAGCGCCATCCAGCGGAAGACCCTCGGCGCTCGCCGGGAACTGAAAACCCGGAGGCAAGACTCCCAGGAACCGCACGAAGGCAAGCCCCCCCCCGAGATGTACGGAAACTTGGGGG
>JBKCTR010000142.1:0-3304 GCA_046318755.1 Planctomycetaceae bacterium | reverse complement strand
GGCGGCGACGGTGTAACCCGCCCGGCGGAGACGTTGGGGTAGTGGAACCTCGCTGTCTGGTAACGGGGTGGGAGAGAGTGTGACACCAATCCGCCGTGGATAGCGCCCGGTCCAAAATGACTGTCGCGACGGAGTCGACAGAGGACAGGTGGCGAAGACCCGATCAAACCGCAGCCCCTCGGACGCCAGTCGCTCGAGCGCCGGCGTCTGCACGAGGCGATTCCCGTAGGCTCCGCAGAAATCAGGCGTGTAGTCGTCGGCACAGATCCAGACGATGTTTGGAGGAGACTTCGCAGTCGTCATGGGCGCTCCACACACAGTTGGTTGTTACTGGCGGTGACCGTCGTCGATTCCCACACCATGGAGATGATACTCCGAACGGGAAGACGGTGTGCTGTGCGGGCCATGCCGTGCGATGCGGGGTGGTGTTCAGCCAATCTCGAGCAGCGAGGCTCTGCGAGCAGTACCCCGCCTCGATGGGACCGGCGGGGTTTGCCGACGCCGGCACCCGCAGCGCGGGCACGAGGGCAGCGCCGCAGGTGATCTCAAAAGCGCGGTCGCTTTGTCGACTTGGGAAAACGGCAGACGCAGCCCCTCTGGAGACACAGCTCCTCTGCAGCCGCTGGTCATCGACAGCGATTGGGGATTTGAAGCTGTGGAATCGAAGGGATGGCCGTCGGTTCCCGTTCGACATTTCCCCGAAGTGCCCGAGGGCGGACTCCTCGAATCTGCTGGACCTCGCCCAGGCGAGCGGCTTGGAACTGCCGCGGACCAGTGAGCTCAAAGATCGCCGTCTGTTCGTGCCGCTGCATGCCCATCTGCGCGACGGCGATAACGACCGATTCTTCGAAATCCTCCGTGAGGCCGGTCAACTCTGAGCGGCCCTCTGTCGCCAGGGAAAGGACGCTGCCGTGTGTGATCGCGCCAGGTGCCAGTGACCGTCGTGCGACGCCGATCCGGCGGGGCACCGTCCCGTGAAGACCCGGTTCAGGCCCAGTCGCTGTGGGACGGCTGGTGGGCGAACGGGGTCAGCCAGGGAAACCAGTGCTGGGTGCCTCGCGAGCGGGTGACCGCGTGGCCGATCTCGTGGGGGCGGGGGTCACCGCGCCGCCTTCAGCTCTCGGGATCGCAGGCCGCCTCGGGGGCCTGCAGGCTTTGCGAATACATCCCCGACCGGTCGAAACAGCAGGGGCGGCGTTTTCCCTTGGCCAGCATGTCGCAGGCGCTGTTCAGACGCTTCTGGCGGGTCTCGGCCTTCTTGGCCGAGGTGATCCAGTGAATCCAGTCGCGGCGGGCCATGGGCGTGATGTCGGTCCAGGCCGACTGCACTACGGGCGGGGAGGCGTCCAGTGCCTGTTGCACGTCCTCAGGCACCCGCGGCTCGGGCTCCTCGGACAGCAGTCGGATTTCCAGCGGTACCACGTCTCCCGCCCGCACTCGTGCCGCGCTGGCCAGCTCTGGCTCGACCTGCAGCCAATGGCCTCCCTGCCCATCGGGTTGGAGAGTCGCCTGAAAGGGACAGGAGTCGAGTGTCCCCGAGACCGAGTTCAATCCCCGGGAGGGAAATTGCCGACTCACCTCGACCGGGATCATCAGGAACAGCCATGCGGCCGGCGGACCTTTGGTGACCGGCCTGAGCAGTCGGGCCTCGAAACGAAGAGGGACATCCGCGGTGTCGATGGCGACTACCGGTTTGGCCGACCGGGACGTCGTGCGCGACCGGGATGGGGTCGATGACTGGGCGGACGTGCGCGGTTTCGATGAGGTGCGCGAGCGGGAGGCGGCGCGACGAGGTTCAGTGGGCATGGAACGGATGCGGGAAACGGCCACGGTCACGGGGGGCGGGTCCGTGAACCAATCGACGGGGTGAACCTGGAAGAGGGGCAGTGGGCGTTTCGAATCGCCCAATCGACGCGTGTGTGATCTTACCCGGCGGCGTCACCGGGGAGCCAGTGCGCCGCCCCTGCGGCGTATCGACAGTCGATTGCCTCGATGTCACGGGAATTCACCGCACCAGGTAAGTTCCGCAGGCCGCAGCGGTCCACCGCAGGCTCATCCGGGCGGAGGACGCTCCCGCAAGGTGGTCATGTCGACAAGGGCCACCCGGGTCTGGGTCACCGGATTCTGGGACCTGGCGTCTTGTCCCCGCGTAATGACCGGCAACCGAACAGGGGTGGCCCCGCGCCCGGTGGCGCCGCGCCAATCACCCTTGTCGCCGGACCATTTCCGCCACCCACACGGGGACGAAGGGGGGCGTACAGCCGGGGGATTTCGGCCAGTCGCGGTACAGGCCGATCTGTTCCCCCAGGGCGACGGCGCGCGGGCGGAGTTTTGGGTGATCAATCCCGATGGCCGCGAGGGTGTTGTTCATGGTCCACTGCACTTCCGGGCGGGCCGTCCCCATTTCCCGCTCGATGCGGTCGAGCAGGGCGGGCAGATCGAGGCGGGACGGGTCGGTCTTCACCAGGCCGGCGGTCAGATTCCAGCCTGCGCGGGCCCGCCACGGATCTCCGGCCTGCATCCAGCGTTGTCGCAGCGTTTCGCGGTCGGGATGGGCCGCGACCACATACGCATTCCACCAGTCGGCCACCTGCGCGCAAGTGGTCGAGCGGGTCATCCGATCGAGTTCGTCGACCGAGAGAGCTGGCGGCTTCAGGATCAGCGTGGCAATCAGTTGGGCTTCCAGGTTCCCGGTCTGCCACAACTGGAGGGCGAGGGGATGGTTCGTCTTCAGCTCTTTGGCGATGGTCCGCAGGTCCCCCAGTTTCACGCCAAACTGGTCGGCCGGCGCCCCCGCCTTGGCATTGTGCTTGCGGCGGGCGTCGTTGCCGAGTGTTTTCAGGCGGGTGAGCAGGGCTTCGCAGGACATATCGCGAGTGTATCCCCCGCCCCCCGGCACAGCCAAGACCCGGGGCCCCATCCCGGCTCCCGCGGCCACCTCAGCCCGGCGAACTCACACGGGGTCCTCCCCCGGAAAACCCTGCCAGTGTGTGCACCTGGTGCCGCTCCAGACCAAACGCCTGGTGAGAAAATTGGAAAAACATCGTGAACCATTTCGCCCTGACCTGCGTCTTCCTGTTCACAACGCCCGACGAATCGGGCTGAGAGAACCTCCTTCACCCCCATCTGGGTAAGCAGCATGTCGGCCCGCCGCGTTTCATCGTTCCCCCAGTTCCCGTCCGCCAAGCTGGCGCGGATTGCTGGTTGTGAGCGGGGTGTTGCTGGACTGGCCATGCAGATGGCGGGGTTGGATCGTCGTTCGGCTCTGGGCCGGCAAGGTGACGATGCGGATTGACATCGGTGG
>JBKCTR010000141.1:0-1899 GCA_046318755.1 Planctomycetaceae bacterium | reverse complement strand
GGGGCGTGGAGACCGATGTCTGACGGTTCGCGTTTGTCCCGCTACCGGCGGTGGGCCGTGTGGGGGTGGTTGATTGTGCTGGGGCTGGTGCTGGCGTTTTATGCCACGCATACCGACGAGTTCACGCCCCGGCAGATCGCCGCCGACCTGCGGCGGTTCGAGCACGGGCTGTTGGCGCTGTACCTGCTGGCCTCGGTCACCCGCGCTCTGGTGCTGATTCCCTCAACGCCGTTTGTACTGGCCGGCTGTCTGTTGTTTCCCGGGCGTCCCGGACTGGTGCTGGTGATCAGCCTGGGGGGGATCGCGCTGTCGGCCACCTTGATCTATCACTTTTCGGGATTGTTGGGTCTGGACGATTGGTTGGAGACCCGCCATCCGGATCCGTCGCGCCGGATGCGGCAGTGGTTGTCTGGCCCGTGGGGCTTCTGGGCCCTCGTGGGATGGTCGTTCTTTCCGCTTGCTCCGACCGATCTGGCGTGTTACCTGGCGGGAAGCCTGCGATTGCCATTTGGACGGTACCTCGCGGCAGTCTGCCTGGGGGAACTGCTGGTCTGCGGGGGCTATGTGTATCTGTCGCAACAGGCGTTGGAAGTGCTGTCAGCGACTTGAGAGGACGCTCGCAACAGCGCACGGGTGGACACATCAAGGCAGCGGCGTTGGTTGCCCATCGGGGTCAGTTCCGATATCATGAAAACTTCAAATTGATCGCGGATTGGAGCCGTTCCGCGACGTCACCCTTCCAGGTTCCAGAGGATTGCGGAATGGCCTCGACACGCGCCGATCTCATCGCCGAACTTCTGTGGGAACTCAAGCGGGCCAGCAAGCTCGCCACCTACACCGTGTTGGCTCGAAAGGCTGGATTTAGCCCGGGGACCAACGGACGCACGATGGAATCGTGTCTCAAGGTGGTCCGCCGTGACTGGCCACATCTGCACTGGTGGCGAGCGGTGAAAGACGCCGGCCCCATCGAACAGGAACAAGAGAAACTGCTGCGGGATGCTGGCTACGATCTCGCCCCTCATCCCGAAACCAAGAAGCTCTGCGTGGTGTCGATCGAATCGCACTGCATGGTGTGGGATGCCCCGGCGACCGCCGAGGCGGCGAAGTAATCGCACTGCTTGAAACCACTGAAAAACACAGCCTCGCGAGCCAGTGGCTCGCGGGGCTGTTTTGTTTGGTGGTGCGGCGGTCGCTGCAGCCGAATTCGGTGTGACACACCGCAGCCGATCGGGTGCCACGGTGCGGCCGCTGACTCGGGGTTGGTGGCCATCCACTCCAGAGAAGGAATAGGGCCGGCGGCGATGAGGCCCCAGTCACCCCACTCCCCCGAATCTCTCGGTGACGGTCCGGTCGGTTCCGGTCCCCAGCGCAGCAAAAAGCCCCGCCCAGACAAACGTCCGGGCGGGGCTGCCGTGAGTTCCAACGAGATCGTGCCCCCCTGGGGACCGGCACGACCACTCCCCCGGACGAATCCCCGGGGAGGATTGGCAACTTAGCGGAGGTCGAGATTCAGATTGGCCGAACGGCCGCTGTTGGGCTCGACCACCGTCAGCTTCAGACGGCCGCCGCTGTTCCGGACGGCATCGTTGAGCTCGTTGGGGTGCAACACCGGCTTGCCGTTGGCCTCGGTGATCAGCAGGCCAGGCTTCAGGCCGGCCTTGTCGGCCGGGCTGCCAGGGGCAACTTCCGAGATGCTCACCGCGAACTCGTTCTCATGGAAGGCCAACTCGGTCACAACTCCCAGGGAATTGGGATTGGTTCCGGGGACAGGCACACCCGCGTTGGTCGGGGCGGGCCGCTCGGGCTTGCCGGCTCCCAGGGGAATCTCGACATCCACATCCTTGTTCGTCCGCGAGTCGCGGATGGTCAGCACCAGCTTCGAGCTGCTCTTGCGCAGGG
>JBKCTR010000140.1:0-4252 GCA_046318755.1 Planctomycetaceae bacterium | reverse complement strand
GCGTCGCTTGGAAGGTGCAAAGGCAGCCGCAGAGGGGGGGGAGTGGCGGACTCCCGTGGACGCGGTTGTGCTGCCCAGGGGAACGATGGCGGGCTGATGCAAACGCAGCGGCGACTCGGACGGAGCCTCGTCCTCCCGGAGCGTGTACTCCATCGGGGAACGCGGTGAGCGGAGGAGCGGGAAGCCTATTCATCCGACGAAGGCCCGCGCGCGATCCCGGCGGCGGGAACGCGGGACCGGGGCCTGGAGCGTGCGGGGAGGAAAGGCGGGTGTCGCGTCGGCTCAGTCGCCGATCGGTTTCACCCACGAGACCTGGGTGACGAGGTTCATGAGGCTGGCGTAGGAAATGTGGGCGTTGGTGGCGAAGCGGGGGGTGCTGTTGGCGGGGAAGGTCGCCAGCGAGGCGTCGCCCACCAGGAAGACGTTGAAGTCTTTCGAGAGGTTGTCGTAGCCCGCCGTTGTTTTGCAGAAACACATGTCGGTTGCGTAGCCCACCAGCAGCACGTGCCGAATGCCGTGCTGTTTCAGAAAGTCGCGCAGAATCGCGTAGCCGTCGACGTCGAAGATCAACACGTCGTCCGGGAAGACCGTGATGTCGGACGTCACCGGAACGGGCAGGTCCCAGAAGCCGGCGGGGTTGTAGCGGGCCGAGGCGTCGGTGCCGCCGTAGTGCCGGAAGTAGTCGATCACCGGCGTCTCGGTCGACACGGGAATCTCGTCGATCAGGGGGCCGCCGCGGTAATCGAACGCGGCCAGCTTCTGCAGAACGGCCGTGCGGGCGGTCTGCCGTTCGGCGGCGGTCGGGGTGCCGTGCAGGGTGCGGTACATCTTCATCCGCAGGTCGTCGCGCTGGCCAATCAGGCTGTACATGATGAACTGCGCCTTCCCCCGCATCCGCTTGAGAAACGGGTCGATCACCTCGCGGGTGTGTCGGGCCGCGAGATGGTTTTTCTCGACCGTGCAGAAATCGGCGATCCCGGCTGGTTCGGGGGTGGTCCAGCCCTGGCCGTCGTCGATGCCCCAGGGATGCACCATGATGACGGCAGTGTCGCGCGAGCGCAGCCGGTTGGGGATCTCGATGATCCCCCGGGCGTTGTACGAAAATCGCCAGGCCCGCACTTCCAGGTCGGCCTGGGGGTCATCGACCAGCACCGGGGCTTCGAAACGCAGCAGGTCGTTCACCGGTTCGATGAACTCGGGATAGTCGGCCAGCAGCGGCTTTGGATTGTCGAGCTGTTTGAGCTGGTTGCGGTAAACCCGCTGGGGCTTGGCGGGCTCGGCCTGCGCCGCGTGGGCCGTCGCCACCAGGGGGTTGATCAGGGGCGAGTGATCCTCCCGCAGCGACTGGTCCAGCACCGAGGTCTCGTTCACCCGTTCGGCCCGATGGTCGGATCCGCTGACCGTGGGGGATGTCGACCCGGTCCGCCACGTCGCGGCCAGGCAGGTCAGCCCCACACACATTCCCAACCAAAGCAGACGTTCCTTGTGGCACAGCATGGTGGCACTCGCAGGGGAAGAACGGACGGAGAGGGGGAACACAATCTGGAATGGGAGGCCGTCGGTCGGCCAATGGGAGCGGGGTCCCACCGGCCGGCCGGAGAGGGGCGGCGACGGGTCGTCGACTACGGCTTGGCGACCCACCAGATGTTGCGGAACCGGACGGGGTTGCCGTGGTTCTGCAGGTGCAGCGCCCCGGGCTGGGGACCATCGGTCGAGACACCGCCGGGGGTGCTCTTCTTCAGCTCGAGGTTGTTGTGGATCACCACGCCGTTGTGGCGGATGGTGACCCGGCCGGGCTTGGTCTGCTTGCCGTCGGCATCGAACGTGGCCGCGGTGAAGTCGATGTCGTAGGTCTGCCAAGCGAGGGGGGGAAAGCACATGTTGAGCGACGGCGCGCTGATCGAGTAGATCCCGCCGCACTCGTTGTCTTTCCCTTCGAGGCCGAACGAATCGAGAATCTGCAGCTCGTAGCGTCCCTGGATGTAGCAGCCGCTGTTGCCGCGAGCCTGCCCCTGGTCTTCGGGCATGTAGGGGGTCCGGAATTCGAGGTGCAGTGTGCCGCTCTGGAACTTCTGCTTGCTGGTGACCCCTTCCTGCAGCAGCTTTTCGGCGGTCATCCGGCCTCCCTCGAACGCGTCGGCACTGGAGCCATCGAACAGCACGAGCGCTCCTTGCGGAGCCTTGGCGCCCATGGTGGGGCTTTGGCGGGTGACCTTCTTCAGCTCACCCAGCGAACCGCCATTCGCGTTCTTGATGGTCATCACGCCGTTGCGGATCACCGCGGCGGCTCCCTGGTCTCCGGTGAAGGTGACGCTGTCGCCCGATTTCTCGCCTTTGGCGGGGAACTTGGTGGTTGAATCCCAGCCGTCGCCGGGCAGGCCACCGGCGTAGCCGACGGCATCGAACTTGCCATTGCCACGGGCAATCACCTGGACACCGAACTTGAGTTTCCCTTCGTCGGTGGTGATTTCCCCCGCGTATTCACCCTGCAGGGCGAAGTCGGGATCGGTGACCTTCTCGGGCGAGTCGAAGACGGGCTTGGGCTTGGTGAGGTAGCCCCGCACCTTCAGCCAATCGGCAAGCCGGCCGCCCCAGCTCGAGAGGACGGGGTCTTTGGGGGCCAGCCCCACGCCGTGGGGGCCCTTTTCATAGATGTGCAGCTCGGCGGGAACTTTGGCTTTCCGCAGGGCCGAGTAGAACAGGATGCTGTTTTCGGGGACGACTCCGCTGTCTTCATTGGTGTGAAACAGGAACGTGGGCGGGGTCTGCTCGGTGACCTGCAATTCATTCGAATAAAACTTCACCAGCTCGGCCGAGGGGTTGTCTCCCAGCAGGTTCTTGCGCGAGCCGCCGTGGGTGTAGGGATCGCTGAACGTGATCACCGGGTAGCAGAGGACGGCGAAGTCGGGCCGGCAGCTCTGCTTGGCGATGGTGTCTCCCTGCGGATTGCCGTTGTCGAAATGCGTGGCGGCGGTTGAGGCGAGGTGACCACCGGCGGAGAACCCGAGCACGCCGACCCGCTTGGGATCGATTTTCCATTCGTCGGCGCGGCCCCGCACGGTGCGCAGGGCGTGCTGCACATCCTGCATGGGGGCGGGTTGCCGATAGCGGGGGGCGAGCCGGTACTTGAGCTTGATGGCGGTGACGCCGTGGCTGTTGAGGAACTCGGCCACCTGCTTCCCTTCATGATCGACCGCGAGGTGCTGATTGCCCCCTCCCGGACAGATGACGATGGCCGAGCCGTTCCATTTGTCGGCGGCGGGCTTCCAGATGGTGAGAGTGGGTTTGTCGGCCTCTTCCTGCCCCACAGCCCCGGGGGCCCCCTGAGGCCAGAGGAGCTCGACAACAGGTTCGGCCCCGCGGGCGAAAGAAACCATCGCCAACAGCAGGGTGGGTGCCAGGAACGGCAGCAGAGAGCGCAGCATGAAGGGTCCCCAGGAATCGGAACAAACAGAGGTGGAAATCCTCGCGGACACGAACATCGGGTGACTGTACCGAGTCGATTCCGGGGGGGCCAGCGGGGGGCGAGGCCGGCTGACGAGCGGTCCCCCGGTCGTCCGAAATGATGCGGGCGCGGGGCCTGTTTCCGCTGGCCAAACGAGATAGACTGAAGGGGAGAGACGCGACCGCGACGGCACCAGGGTGTAGTCGGCGGCGCCGTCGGCGGGTCGCGTCCCCGATTCGGAGCAAAACCATGCGTGTGGCAACAGGCGGCTGGTGGGTGGTGCTGGCGACGACCGTGGGAGTGCTGGCGGCGGGCGAAGGGCCCCAGACTCCGCTGGGCGAGTTGGAGTCGTTCCAGTTGTTGCCCGGTCTGCGAATCGAACTGGTGGCGGCCGAGCCGTTGGTCGAGAGCCCGGTGGCGATGGCGTTCGATGAACGGGGGGGGCTGTATGTGGCCGAGAATCGGGGTTACCCGAATGGACCTCCGGAAGGGGAGCCAGGGCTGGGGCGAATTGCCCGGCTGATCGACGTCGACGGAGACGGAGCCTTCGACCAGCGGGTGACCTTTGCCGACAATCTGAGTTTCCCGAATGGGCTGCTCCCCTGGCAGGGGGGGCTGATTGTGACCTGTGCGCCCGACATTTTGTTCCTGCGCGATCGGGATGGTGATGGGGTGGCCGAGGAGCGGGAGGTGTGGTTCACCGGGTTTTCGACCTCGGGGAGCACGCAGTTGCGGGTGAGTCATCCCACGTTGGGGCCCGATGGCTGGATCTATGTGACCAGCGGACTGACCGGGGGGGCGGTGACC
>JBKCTR010000139.1:0-4168 GCA_046318755.1 Planctomycetaceae bacterium | reverse complement strand
CCCAACAGAGCCTGAACCCTGAAAGTGGTTCCTTTCGACGTGGGCTCGCGCAATGATCGATCCGTAATCATCAGACAGCGTGTGGAAAGCAATCCTTACAGGATAGAGGTCTTGGTGGGCATCGCGACCTGGGGTAGTCGCGTTCGCGACAACCCCAGGCTGAGGGAAGGATCCCCTATGGGGAAGTTTTGTGGTCGGCGAGGTGGTTGCTGTTGCGAACGGTACGAACTCGCTGCGGAACCACTTGATCGATCATTTCCGTGATCCGATGTGCAATCGCGGTCAATTTCCCGAAAAGTAGGTGAATGATTTTGGCGAGCCCCCAACGCACTGGCCTGACGGTCTCGGCAATCACGGCTTTCCAACAACAACACAAGCCTGTCCCGCACGTCGGCGAGACAGGCTTGTTGGATTCTCGGTGGGGATCGCAGGAGGGACTTCGGCGGGACGCGTTATGAGTTTCCCATCCGAGCGGCAATCGCCTGCAGCACCCGGTCGTGGATCAGACCGTTCGAGGCGACAATGCCGGTGTTGCGTTCCAACTGCCGCCCGACGGTGAAGTCGAGCCGCTGGCCGTTGACGTCGGTCACCCGACCTCCCGCCTCTTCCGTCACAATCACCCCGGCGGCGTGGTCCCACACCTTTTCGATGTAGGTCTTGCTCAGGCTGTGCCGGAGGTACAACGCGGCATCCCCCCGCGCGACCGCCGCGTACTTCGCCTGGCTGTCGATGCGGTGCGGCTCATTCACAATGCCCACCGCCGAGACGACCTGCGACGTCACGTCGTGGTTTTTGTCGCTCGATTCCACCCGCTCGACCCAGTCGAGCAGCGTGGGGTTCGACTCGGGCGAGACCCGCAACGGCGAACGCTTCGCGACGACATCGCCGGGACCCAGATCCAGCCGCTGGGCACCACCACCGCGCACGGCGGCGTACAACTGGCCGTAGATGGGAGACTCGGCGGTCCCCAGGGTGGTCGGCAGGTTGGGGCACGCCAGCACCCCGACGAGAATCTCGCCCCGTTCCACCAGGGCCAGGGCAATCGCGTACTGCTCTTTCCGCAAAAAGCCCTTGGTGCCATCGACGGGGTCGAGCACCCAGTACCGCTTGTTCGGGTCGATGGCGTGTTGACCGCGCTCGACCCACTCGGCCACCTGGGCCGGGCTGGAGGCGTCGGCACGCACCGTCTGCACGTGCTGCGTCACCTGCTGCGCCAGGTCGGCAAACTCGGGAGCCCGCAGCTCTTCCGAGCCTTCCTCACCCATCAGCGCATCGTGCGGAAACTGCTCGTGCAGTCCGCGCGAGACCACTGCCTGCGCCGCCAGGTCGGCCACAGTGACCGGGGTTTTGTCTCCCTTGTCCCACTTGCCGACCGAGATTTGCCCCTGGACGCTCCGGCAGATCTTCACTGCCGAGCGCACCACCTCCACCGCGAACTCCAACTCCGATTGCAGCGTCATCGCTCCACGATCCAGATGTTGCGGAAGTGAACCGGATTGCCGTGATCCTGCACGAAGATCGAACCGGGCAACGATTCATCGGCCTGGCCACCGCCGCCGTTGAACTTGGGAATCTCGTACTTCTCATGCACGATCACACCATTGAGCCGAATGGTGGCCGTGGCCGGCTTCAGTTTGTTCTTGTTGGCGTCGTACCGCGCCATCGTGAAGTCGACATCGTAGGTCTGCCACGTGAGGGGGGGCAGGCACATGTTGAGCTTGGGCTTGGCGAACGAGTAGTACCCGCCGCATTCGTTGTTCTCGCCCGCGAGCCCGAATGAATCGAGAATCTGGAACTCGTACTGGTCGTTGAGGTACAGGCCGCTGTTCCCCCGCCCCTGACCCCGGGCGTGGGGCATGTACGGCGTGCGGAACTCGAGGTGCAGCGTGTAGTCTTTGAACTTTTGCTTCGTGCGGGTCCCCACGGCCAGCAGGTTCCCCTCGACCAGTTTTCCTTTGTCCCAGGCGTCGGCGGTGGTGCCGTCGAACAGCACCACGGCTCCCTGGGGGGGCTTGGCCCCAAGGGTGGGGGACTGCCGTTCGACCTTTTTGAGGGTGAATTTCACGCCGTCGAGATCGGCCTGAACCTGGCCCCCCTCGACCACGCCGCGGAAGTTGGTTCCCGACAACTGCAGCTTGCCGCCAATGGTCTCTCCGGTCAGGGCCAGGCGGGTCTTGCCATCCCACGATTCGCCGGGCAGGCCCTTGCCGTAGAGGACCCCCTGGAATTTCCCGTCTCCCAGAGCCACCAATTGCAGCCCCTGATTGGAACTGGCCGTGGCGGGTCCGGTGTATTCCCCCTGCAGCAGGAAGTCGGCATCGGCCTTGGTCGAGTCGACCACTGCTTGGTGCGACTTGTCCTGGGACCAGGCGGGAGCGACGGCCGCGATCAGCAGACAGAGAGAGGCCAGCAATCGAATCATGGCGGGACTGCTCACGGGGAGGGAACGGGGAGGGAGGCAACCGGAGGGGGGAGGATATCAGAACAAAAAACGGGGGGCCACCAGTGTGCGGGGGGGCGGGGCGGGCGATTGCCGCCTGAGTGAGTGCGATTGGGAAGCCGCCGAGCCTGGCCAAGAGTGCCGCCGGGCCAAAGAATGCGAGCGGGCCAGTCGAACGGCTCGACTGGCCCGGCAAGATCAGACTGGCCACTCACCCGCAGAGGGAGAGTGAAGCGAAGAGCAGACTAGAAGCTGTTTTCGCTGAGGGGAGCCTGGACCGCGAATCCGGGGACCCGACGACGGGTGCCACCGGGGGTGATCAGCTTGGCGTAAACCGTTTCGTCGATCTGCGAGCTGAGGAACTGGGCATGGCCATCGGCGAACAGGAAGTTGCAGCCCTGGGGGTGGAACGACGAGGGGAAGGGGGACTGACCCTCGGCACCTCCGGTCTGGCCGTTGATACCGCCGTACTTCACACCCGAGGGCAGCAACGGCAGACGGGGATCGGCGAAGTTGAAGGTGTTCAGGTTCGGATCGATGGGGAAGACGAAGGCGTTCGAGCGCCAGTCGGGATTGGCCCACGTGCGGACGCCGCCAAACTCACCGCCATTGACATTCTCGGTGACGAGGATGGTCTGGGCGAGGCCGTCGAAGACCGAGTCCATCGACTGCGAATCGGGATTGAAGACGCGGGTCAGCGAGACCTCACCGGTGGCGCTCTGCGTGGCCGAGACCGTGCCCCGCCACAGCATGCCAGTGTCGGCGGTGACCTTGGCATCGAATGTGTCATTGGTCGCCAGGGGGCTGGCGGTGTTGATGGCGTTGTTGTTGTTCCAGTTCAGGCTCTCGTAGGCGGCGGCCTGCAGGTCAGCCGAGGCACCCCCCAGCATCATGTCGGAGTAGCCCGAGTTGACGACGAAGCTCGACCCACCGTCGAGGGCGAAAGCGGTCGTGTCAGTCGGACAGGTGAAGATCTTGACGCCCAAAACTGACAGGCTCGCATTCTCTCCAGCGTTGTATGGAACGGTGTAGTTCCACCGATCAGCAATGTCTTGCCGCCCCAGGGCCGCCAGCAGTTCGACCTGCCACGAGTACCGGGGTTCCAGGGAGGTGCCGTTGAAGTAGTACACTCCATACGACGGAAACTTGTTTGTGGAGGTAGCCCGGTTCTGGAAGGCCAGACCAATCTGCCGCATGTTGCTCATGCACTCGGCCCGGCGGGCCGCTTCGCGGGCGTTCTGCACCGCGGGGAGAATCAGGGCGGCCAGCACGGCGATGATCGAAATCACCACCAGCAGCTCAATCAACGTGAAGCCACCCCGGGGAGCGCTCGACTGGATCAACGGACGACGATTCTTCATGGAACGGCTCCCGAGAATGAGAAACAACAGAGAGAGCGGGAAGTGTACAGGTTGACCGACGGGCAAGAAACTGAACCGTCGGAGTTTTTGGAACCGCAGTTTTCGTGCCGAACGGGTTGGCCCCCCGTTTTGGTCCGATTCGACGGCGTTTGCCCCGTTTTGCCCCCAGCCACCGGGGCGTTTCGCACCAGGTTGACCGATTTTGCGGACGAGGCTCGGCCAGCCAGGGTCTCGCGAGTGGGGAAGCACCCGCGAAACCACATGGCCAGCCGATTCTCATTAACGGAAGCCCCCCCGCGATCTCCACACCGAAATCGAAAAATTTTCGCCCCCCACTCCCCGCACGGCGAACCCCCCTCCCAACAGC
>JBKCTR010000138.1:0-8951 GCA_046318755.1 Planctomycetaceae bacterium | reverse complement strand
GTCGTGCACGATCCGGCCGGAGATCCCCGAGACCGACAAGAGATCGTCCGGGCGCTTCAGGATGGTCAACGAGTCGTTCAGATTCAATCGGCCTACGAGCTGTCCCGGGACCCGCTGGGACTTCTGGAATTTGACTGCATCATGTTCTGCAACGTTCCGGCCGATGCCTTGGATGTGCCGCAGATGAGCGCCGTTCATGATGCTGTCTTCACCAGCGGCGTGGGCTTCATCATGGTGGGAGCGAACAACAGTTTTGGGCCCGGCGGTTATCACCGGACGCTGATCGAAGATGCCCTCCCAGTCACGATGGACATCGATCAGAAAAAGGTTTTGCCCAAAGGCGCTCTGGTTCTGGTGCTGCACACGTGCGAATTTCCCGAGGGGAACACCTGGGCGAAGCGCATCACACGTGAGGCGATCAAGGTGCTGGGAGCACAAGACGAGGTTGCCGCGATTGATTATGACGTTCAGATGGGTGAGCATTGGATCTTCAAGCTCACTCCCGCGGGGCAGTACGACAAGCTGTCGAAATTGATCGAGCAGGCGAACCCGGGAGATATGCCCTCTTTTGATCGAACCATGCAAATGGCTTTGGCGGAACTGGGTAAAAGTGACGCGGCAACCAAGCATGTCATCATCATCTCGGACGGAGACCCGCAGCCTCCGCCCCCCGCAGTGATTCAGAAATTTGTTGACAACCAGATCTCCATTTCCACCGTCGCGATTTACCCGCATGGTGGCATGGAAATTGGTTTGTTGAGAGAAGTGGCCAAGGCGACGGGGGGGCGTTATTACTATCCATCCGATTCGAACGAGTTGCCCCGTATTTTCATCAAGGAGGCCAAGACCCTCAAACGCACGATGATCCAGCGAAAGACGGTGTTTCCGGAATTGTTGATGCCCAGCGGAGTCCTCAAGGGAATCGAGGCTCTCCCCGCAATTGACGGCTATGTTCTGACCAGTCCGCGGCGGGAAAAAGAGCAACAGATCCTGCAGGTTCCCGCGGAATCCAACAGCGAAACAGAAGGGCCGGAGTACGACCCTCTGCTGTCGATCTGGCAGTATGGTTTGGGCAAGACCGCCGCGTTCACCTCCGATCTGTCTTCGAACTGGAGCAGCAAATGGACCGCCTGGGATCAGTTCGATGCCTTTGTCCAGCAACTGGTGACCGAGGTGTCCCGATCGCGGGAGAAATCGAACCTGCGATTGTGGACCTACCTGAATGGTTCCGAGGGGATCATTGGCGTTGAGGACTTCGCGGAAACGGAATCGTTCCGGGAATTGAAGGCACTGATCTCGGGACCTCAGGGACGTCGGCAGGAGGTGAGTTTGCGGCAGGTTGGTCCGCGAAGGTACCAGGCGGCGGTTCCATTGTGGGGTAAGGGGCGGTATCACATCGTGGCCGAACCCATTGGTCAGGCGACGACCAACGACCGGGCCTTTGGCGGCTTCATCATTCCCTATTCCCCCGAGTATTTGCGCTTCCGTTCCAATCCACTGGTTCTGGACGAAGTCATGACAAAAACCGGTGGTCGGCAGCTCGAACTGTCTGGAGAGCTGTCCCCGCAGGCGGTGGCCGACCAGGTGTTTCCTCCGCTGAATCAGCGGGTCCCGAGGCGCAGTTCGCAGCCGATCGATGATTGGTTTCTGATTGCCTTGGCCTGCCTGGTTCCTCTGGATGTCGCAATTCGGCGGGTACAGATCGATTTTCGACAGGTCTTGGCCCGCTTGGGATTGTCTCGGAGTGCACAAACTTCGGGGCAGACCATGGGAGCTTTGTTGGAACGGAAACGGGAGGTTGGCAGCCTTTTGTCGACCATGTCGAGTGACAGGTCCCGGTCCGAGGGGGGATCCCGGCGTGACCCGTCGACATCGGTGGCCAACATTCCCCGACCGTCGGTGAAGTCGTCCGAGACCAGAGCCGCCCCCTCGCCCCAACCCGGTGGTGAGCCGGGGGGCGATGGTGGGTCCACGACAGAGCGTCTGCTGGAACTGAAGCGGCGCAGGCAGCAAAACAAGTGAGGCGACCAATCCCTGTTGGAGTTGGTCCAGGTCAACAGTGAGTCCCCTTGGGCGGCACAGAGCATGAGCGCGATCCCGATGACACAGGAGTCTCCTCCACCGGAGGTCGAGGCGGCCCGTTTCAAGCAACAGTTTTCGGAGGCCCGCGAGGCGATCGGCCGCGTGATCGTGGGACAACAGCGGGTTGTCGAGGCGGTCTTGACCGCGGTGTTTTGCGGTGGCAACGTGCTGCTGGAAGGTGTTCCCGGCCTGGGAAAGACCGAGTTGGTCAAGGCGTTGTCCCGGGTCTTGGATCTGGAGTTTCGACGGATCCAGTTCACTCCCGACCTGATGCCGGCTGACATCATCGGAACCAACATCATGACCAGCGACGAGGGGGGGCGATATCGGTTTGAGTTCCGCCGCGGGCCAATCTTCACCCAACTGCTGCTGGCGGATGAAATCAATCGGGCCTCTCCCAAGACCCAGTCGGCCCTGTTGGAAACCATGCAGGAAGGCTCGGTCACGACTGGGGGAAACTCTTACCAGTTGGTACAGCCGTTCTTTGTGCTGGCGACCCAGAATCCGATCGAACAGGAGGGGACCTATCCCCTTCCGGAGGCGCAGTTGGATCGGTTCATGTTCAAGGTAGAGGTTCCGTTTCTCAGCCGTTCGGAATTGAATGAGGTTGTCAGCCGTACCATCCTGCGGAAGCATGTCGATCTTCCGCAACTGCTGACGGGAGCCCGAATTCTGGAATTGAGGTCCACCCTGGAAAAGGTCGTGGTGGCCGATCCGATGCGGGATTACGCCTGTCGGTTGGTGCTGGCGACGCATCCGACCAGTGAATTTGCGAGCGAACGGGTCAAGAGCTTTGTGCGCTGGGGAGCCAGTCCGCGCGCCGCCCAGGCTCTGATTCGGGCCGCTCGGGTGAGGGCCCTGTCGGTGGGACGTGCCCATGTCGCGTTTGAAGACATCCGTCAATTCGCCCCCGAGGTGCTGCAGCACCGGATGCTGCTGAACTACGATGGTCAGGCAGAGAACATCCGCGTGACAGATCTGGTCTCCGAGGCCCTGGCCGCACTCCCCGAGACTCCGGTCTGATTCGATTGTCGGCAACCCTGCAGGATCCGTGACATGTCTCCGGCCACCGCCCGTTTCACCCGTCTGCTTGACAACAAGGTTCTGTCGCGACTGGAGAAAATGCGCCTTGCTCCCCAGCGCAGGCTGACGAACCGCACCCGCGGGGAGCATCAGGCGGGGAAGGGGGGAACCAGCACCGAGTTCGCCGACTATCGGGACTATGTTGCCGGAGATGATGTCAAAAACGTCGACTGGAACATCTTCGCCCGGCTTGAACGCCCGTACGTCAAGCTGTATCGACATGAGGAAGATCTGCATGTCGTGCTGCTGGTGGACACCTCCGCCTCGATGAGGTTCGAAGGGAAACTCGAACGGGCTTTGCAGATCGCGGCGGCCTTGGGGACATTGGGCCTGATGAATCTGGAACGAGTCAGTGTCTATGCCAGTCCCTTGCGCGAGGGGGAGCCGACCTTCCTGCCCCCCTGTACCGGCCGGGTCAGTCGCAACAGGTTGTTTGATTTCCTGGAGCGGCTCGAGTCGCAAGGCGACTGCCCCTTCGAAGCGGCGATCGACAGCATGCTCTCGAGGCATCGTGGGCGGGGCATGGTCATCCTGCTCTCCGACTTCCTCACGTTCGGAGATCTGCAGAAGCCATTCAACATGCTGTACAGCGCTGGATTGGAGGTTTCGGCGATCCAGATTCTCGGCCCGACCGAGGTCAATCCCGAGTTGACGGGAAATCTCCGATTCGTCGACAGCGAATCGGGACAGACACTCGATGTATCGAATGTCGGAGATCTCATTTCCGTTTATCATGCCCATCGCCTTGCGCTGGAAGAGGAGTTGGCCACGATCTGTCGCCAGCGCGCGGGACGGTTTGTCTCGATCTCTTCCCATGATTCGCTGGAGGAGGTTCTGTTCGATTTGCTGCGGCGGAAAGGGTGGATCCGATGAACTGGGGTGGATTTCTCAACCCGGTGGCCGGACTGTGGTTTCTGCTGGTTGTGCCCCTGGTCGTCCTGTATTTCCTCAAACTGCGTCGACCGCAGTTGGAGATTCCATCGCTGGTCCTGTGGAGGTCGGTGATCAATGACAACCGGGTGAATTCCCCGTTCCAGAAGTTCAAAAGAAATCTGCTGTTGTTGTTGCAGTTGGCTCTGCTGAGTTGCCTGGTCTTGGCCGCGATGAGGCCCTATTGGCGGGGAACCGCTGATCAGGCGCAATATCTGCCTGTGTTGATCGACTGTTCGGCGAGCATGGCGGCGCTCGACAAACCCGGGGGACAACCCCGAATTGACCTGGCGAAGCAAGAGGTCCGGCGGCTGATCGACAATCTTTTGCCGGGCCAGAGGCTGGCATTGATCGCCGTCTCGAACACCGCCCGGAGCCTGTGTGATTTCTCGGACAATCCGCGGGTCCTGCGCGCGGCGCTCGACAAGCTGACAGTCCAGCATGCTCCCAGTCGCCTGGAAGACGGGCTGCGGATGGCCCAGGCTCTGGCCCTGACCAACCCGGTGGAAACCGTCTTGCTGTACACGGATGGCAATGTTCCGGGCGTGGTTGGGTTTGACCTCCCTTTTGAGTTGTCTTATCAGAAGCTTCCCGCCGCCGGTCCCAATGTCGGTATCACGGCGGTCAATGCCCAACGGAATCGCGACCGCTGGGACGTATTCGTCCGCATCGATTCGACCGGGAATTCCTCGCAGACAACCACGGTCGAGTTCTGGAACTCGGGCAAACTGGAAGCCAGCGAACTGGTGACGGTCGGAGAAACCGGCTCGCAGCGGGTTGTGTTCAATCTGCCCGACGAAGGGGCGGCCTCGCTGGAGGTGCGGCTCAAACCCGATGGATTCGATTCGCTGGAACTCGACAATCAGGCGTTTCTGGATTTGCCGCGACAGCGAAACCTGCGGGTGCGCTGTCCCCTCAGTCTGGGCACCTACCGGCAGGCGATGCCCGAGCAGGATGCCGTGGTGTTGTACCCGGATGACGAGGGGAACGGCGGCACGACGGAGTATGACCTGATCATCACCGATCAGTCGACCGACCTGGGGTTGGAAGCCCGAATGACAATCTCTGTGGGAATCATTCCGGATGAGCTGAAGGGATTGCTCGAGCCGACGACTCAGGTGACCGAAATCGTGGACTGGCAGCGCAGCTCTCCCTTGCTGCAATACGTGCAACTGCGGGATGTGCAGGTGGGAGATGAGCCCCGAAAGGTGGAGGGGGTGGACGACAAGGCCTTTGAGGAGGCGGGATACGAAATTCTGGCCCAGGGGAAGCGCGCTCCGCTGGTGCTGCACAGGACACGTCCGGCACGCGATGATTACGCACTGCTGTTCCATACCGACCGCTCGACTCTGGTCTATCGGATCGGATTTCCCATTCTGGTCAAAAATGCCCTGGAGGAAGCACGTCGCCTCGCCGGCTTGTCTGAAGCCCGCAGCCAGCCCACGGGTGTTCTCGCAATCCGGGATGTTGCTCCCGACAGCACCGTGACCGTGACCGCGCCGGATGGCAGTCGGACTGTCCATAAATCTTCGAGCGACGGAGAATTGGCGGGAATTGCCGCGCCCACCATCGGTCGGTATCTCGTGGACAGCGGTCGTGGCGAGCCAGAGGTTTTCGGGGTCAGTTTACAGTCGGTGACGGAGACGCAGTTGGAGGTGGTCGACACTCTGCGAGTCAAGGAGGTCCGGGTCACGGCGGCTTCGGCCAGACTGCAGACCGATCGGCCTTTGTGGTTCTGGTTGTCGCTCTTGGGTTTCACATTCCTGTTGCTCGAATGGTTGTTGTTTCAGAAGCGACCGGCGGGCATGAGGGCCTCTGTGTGAGCCGTGGCGGAAGGGATTGCCGAATTGTTCGGAGTTGGGGCTTCCGAAGTCGGGAAGCAGGGAAGTGAACGCCCCGGTGAAGAAGCGGGGAGTGCGGGACGGGGCATCTCCTGGGGAACGCTTCGGCCGTGGTGCGGAGTTCGACAAGGGAGCTTGAAATGCTGGTCGTTGATGTCAGGAATCTCTGGGTGCGGTACGGCAACCTCGTGGCGGTCCGGGGAATCAATCTCACGATTCCCCAAGGGGAGGTTTTCGGGTTCATCGGTCCGAATGGGGCCGGAAAGTCCTCGACCATCAAGGTCTTGGCGACCTTGTTGAGGGATTTCGTGGGACGGGTTCGTGTCAACGGATTGGATGTGTTGACCAAGCCGCAGGAAGTTCGAGAGAGAATCGGCTACGTTCCCGATTTTTTCGGCGTTTACGAAGACCTGACAGTGGAGGAGTACCTGCAGTTCTTCGCGGCAGCCTACCGCATCGAACGGGCTCGGCGCACGGCGATCATCGGAGATGTGCTCGACCTGACCGACCTGCGACATAAACTCGACGCGCCGGTGGATGGCCTGTCGCGGGGCATGAAGCAGCGACTGTCTCTGGCCCGGGTTCTGTTGCATGACCCTGACCTGCTCTTGCTCGATGAGCCAGCCAGCGGACTCGATCCTCGGGCACGCATCGAGATGCGGGAGTTGTTGAAGGCCCTCAAGGACATGGGTAAGACCATCCTGATTTCCAGCCATATCCTGCATGAACTGGCCCAGTTGTGCACGCGGATTGGCATCATCGAAGCCGGGCAATTGGTCGCCGAGGGATCGGTGAATGACATCTATCGCAAGCTCGGTTTGTTGCGGATCGTCCATGTGCAAGCGGCGGATCCTCTCGAGCCCCTGGCCGAGAAGCTTCGGCAAGTGCGGGGTGTCGAGTCGGCCGAGGTTCAACTGGACCGCCTCGCCATTCGCCTGCATGAAGACCAAACCTCGATTGAAGAGCTGCATGGCTTCCTGGTCCAGTTCGGTGCGCGTTTGAGAATGTTCCAACCCGAGGCCATGGATATGGAAACGGCGTTCATGAAGCTCACCGAGGGCAAGACCGCATGAGTGTCCTGCAGACATCGAGGCGTTCCGTGCAAATCCACCCCTGGTGTCTTTTGTGGTCCCAAGAAGGTGTAAGTGAATTTCCGGTCGGTTGGCATCTTGGGGCAAGACTGTTCTTGGCCTTGCTTGCGAATTGCGGCAAGAGACCCAGCCGGAGGGGGTGGCATGAGCCGATTTCCTGATCGACGGGACCGCGCGGGTGCGGGTCGCTGCCTTTGGTGGATTCTCTCGCTCGTCTGGCTGACAGTCGGCTGGGGGGCGACGGCCAGTTGGGGCGTGGAGATCGCCGAACACAAGTGGGGCTTTGATGGGCAGGTGAGAAAGCAGCAGTTCAATCTGCTGTCTGTGCTGTTGACGAATCCGGGAAACAATCCCTTTGATGGAGAAGTCCGGCTCGAACGAGTCCAGGGATTCGATGTCGTGGATGCGCCCATTGTGGAGACGCTGTACATTGCTCCAGGGGCGTCGAGGTGGGTGCAATTTTACCCCTGGATCGATGAAATCTCCCAGAACTGGAGGATTGCGTGGGGCAAGGACGCCGGGCAGAGAGCCACGCTTTCCTCGCCTCGCGGGATCAAGGAGCGACCAGCCCTGGTGATCCTGGAACAAACCGGTCAGATCGTGCGGCCAAATGTGGCTGCAGGCGGGTTTGCTGAAGAGTTGTTTCCACGAAGCATTACAGGTTGTGCGGGTTTGGGTGGTGTGATTCTTGATCATGAGCCTCGCTGGAGTGAGGCCCAACAACGGGCCTTTGTCGATTGGATTCGATTGGGAGGTGCGCTGCATCTGGTGCAGGGGGCGGCGGGACGGGTTCCGAATCTGACGGGTCTATTGGCGGTGATCGACCAACGAGACGGCAATCAATTCCTGGGGGCCGGACAGATCGTGCGCCACGACCTGCCTTTGGCGGCGTTCGATCGCGAGACCATTCGCAGCCGAATCCTCACGGGAAGCAAATGGAAACGCGAGCGAAGCAGCTCGGGAGATCAGGACACAGAGTCGCTGGAGCCGATTCCCGAGACCGGCAACCTCTTCAATAACCAGGATCTCGAGTTCGATGAGCCTCTGTTGAGAAACCAAAAACAGTTGACACGGGCCGAGCACAGTTGGGTGTTGATTCATCTTCTGTCTCTCCTGTTTCTGACGCTGGTCTTTCCGGGAGCCTGGTGGTTGGGGCAGTGGCGACGTGGTGACTACCGGTTGGTGTTTGGAACACTTCTGGCGACCATCGGGTTGTTCAGTCTGATCTTTCTCCTGGTGGGGAGACGGGGGGCGGGAGAATCCTCACTGGTCGACTCGCTGTTGCTGGCGGAGTCGATCGAGGCGGACCGATTTCGCGTTTCCGGTTGGTCCAACGTGTTTGTCACGATCGGCGGAGACTACGAACTGCGTCATGAGGGAGCGGGCCGGCTGTATTCCTCGGGGCAGTCGATGGAGGGAATGCGCGGAATCATTCGGGCAGGTGCCGAGGCCTCGCTTGTGGCCGACATGCCACCATTTTCCTCCCGAACTCTGCTCTCCCGCGTGGAGGTGGTGGGGCCCAAGCTGGAGGCCCGGATCCAGCGGGTGAAGATCGGTTCCGCACCAGCAACCCGGTACCAGTTCAAATCGGATCGCAACGTCAGCAAGACCACGGAAATCCGTCCCGTCCTGGACGAGCTGGAGTTGCAATTGACGGCCGATGCCGGAGCAAAACCCCTGGCCGCCTGGGCGGTGTTTGACCAGGGAATGTATGTGCTCAGCCTGTCTGCTCCGGCGGATGGAGGGGGCGGGGTCGTGGCACGACGGCAGCAGGCGGTCCAGGGCCTGCCGCAGTTCTTTCGGGTGGACGATGGTTTCATGGAGGGATTCACAAATCTTGGAATGTACGGTTACCCCGCTCAGATGGACCGCAAAATGGTCTACCTCGACGGGTTGCCCAGGTTGATGCAAAAGGCTTTGGGTT
>JBKCTR010000137.1:0-2317 GCA_046318755.1 Planctomycetaceae bacterium | reverse complement strand
GTGTATTCGTTGGGGGCCTTGTTGTGCGAGCTGTTGACCGGTCGTCCCCCCTGGCTGGCGGGAGAGCCGGCGGCGTTGCGGCAGAAGATTCTCAAGGGCTCCCCCTTCGATCTGCGGTTGCTCGATGCGTCGTTGCCGCGTCCCCTGCGGCGGATCGTCGAGAAGTGCGTCGAGCGGCAGCCCGCTCTCCGTTACGAGTCGGCTGTCGAACTGGCGGCCGATTTGAAGCGGTTTCTGTCGGGCGAGTTGGTCCAGGGCCGGGGGCCCGGAGTGTGGCGGCGCTTGGGACGCTCGATTGCCCGGCATCCCTTCCGGAACTTCCTGGTCCCGCTGGCCTTTGGGGGAGTGTTTGTCTGGGCCCTGAATGGCTGGTCGAGTTTTGACGAGATGTCGGCGCTGTACTTCAATGCCCTCCAGGAAAAGAAGGGGGTCCAGAACGATCTGCAGCGGACCGAAGTCAACCTGCGCGAATCGCTCGACACGCTCGAGCTCGTCACCTCCGCGCTGGGGCGTCCCGAGTTCGAGCATGACCCCCAGGTTGCCTTGCTTCGCAAGCAGCTCTTCCCCGAGTTGATGAACTTCCACGGCACGCTGCAGCGCCGCAATGGAGACATGGTGGGGGATGACTTTTTCGTGGGGATGTCGAAGCTGCAGATGGGTCTCTTGAACCGCTTCGCGGGCGACCTGCCGCAGGCCGAGGAAAACCTGCACAATTGCCTGCGCCTGATGCAATTCAAACGCCGCGTCCCCACAGGCCGGGGCAACCTCAAAGATGACGACCCCGTCGTCATGACCATTCTGGGCGAAGGGAACCGCCAGGAGGGACTGCTGCTGATCGACAGCCAGCGTGCCGGAGAGGCGATCGGCTGCTTCGACGCAGCCCTGTACAACTACGAGCAGATTCTGCTGCAAAAGGCCGGGACCCCGGTAGTCGATTACCGCATGGCCCGCATCCTCATGGATCGCGCCCGTGCCCGCCGCATTGTGCAAGAGGTGTCGAAGGGGCTTGCCGATCTGCAGCAGGCCGAGGAACTGCTGAACAAGGTCACCACCGAGCACGTTTCTGACGAAGAACTGCGCCTGTTACGGGCCGACATTCTGCGTGAGCGGGGGCTGCTGCACCTGCTGGCCGAGACGCCAGCCGAGGCCGAGCGGGAACTGCGTGAGGCTCTGGCGGTGACCACCGGACTGGCCGAACTCCCCGATGCGGCGCTCGATCTGCGACCCCGGCTGGCGCGGCTGCATGCCGACCTGGCTGAGGTGTTGCGGGCCAGCCAGCAGCCGGCCGCGGCTGAGACCGAGTTGAAGAACGCCCTCGAACACTGGAAGATGCTGGCCGACGCCCATCCGCGTCTGCCCCAGTTTCTCGAAGAGCAGGCGACTCTGCTGGTCGCTCTGGGGCAGCCCGCCGAGGCGGAGGCCGCCCGGGCCAAGGCCCAGTCGTTGGTCCCCCAGAACCCCATCAAAATGGCGATTCCCCGCGAATTCGTCCCCAAGAAGCTTCCATGACCGTTCCCCGTGAGTCGCCTCCCGATCGCACGGGGTTTGCCGAGGAATATCCGTTTGAATCGCACTTTTTGCCCGTTTCAGGGGGCCGCCTGCACTATGTGGATGAAGGGCGGGGCGAGGTGCTGCTGTGCGTGCATGGCAACCCCACGTGGAGTTTTGCCTGGCGGAACGTGATCCGGCGGTTCCGCGATCGGTACCGGGTGATTGCCCTCGATCATCTCGGGTGTGGGTTTTCCAGCAAACCTCAGGCATATCCCTACCGACTCGCCAACCACATCGCCAATCTGCAGACTCTAATCGATCATCTGCAACTGCGGCAGATCACGCTGGTCGCACATGACTGGGGAGGGGCGATTGGCATGGGAGCCGCCGGCCAACGGCCCGAGCTGTTCTCGCAGCTGATCCTGATGAACACCGGCGCCTTCCGCTCGCAGGCCATCCCTTGGCGCATTGCCGTCTGCCGGTGGCCCCTGCTGGGCCCGCTGGGTGTCCGCGGGTTCAATCTGTTCGCCCGGGCGGCTCTCTCGATGGCGGTCGAACACCGCGAGAAACTGACCCCCGCGATCCGGCGGGGCCTGCTGGCCCCCTATGGCAACTGGCAGGACCGGGTGGCCATCCAGCGGTTTGTGGAAGACATCCCACTGAATCCGTCGCACCCCAGCTATGCGACCCTCGTTGACGTCGAGAGCGGATTGCAGCGTCTGCAGGGGCACCCGCTGCTGCTGATTTGGGGCGAACGGGACTGGTGTTTCACCCCGGCGTTTCGCGAAGAGTTCCAGCGCCGCTTCCCACAGGCCGAAGCACTCCC
>JBKCTR010000136.1:0-2581 GCA_046318755.1 Planctomycetaceae bacterium | reverse complement strand
ATCGACTATGTGATGTCGCGCGAATCGGCCGCCGACACGCTGGAGATCATCCTGCGGTCGGTGGTCGAAAAGTTCGACCGGTTTCTGGAATACAACTCGACCACCACCCATTCCGACTATGGCGAGCAGTTGCACTGCCTGCTCGATTTCGAGCGGCTCGAGGCCGATTACGACCGCCAGGACTGGAATCTCGCCCCCATTCAAATCGCCCACGACGTGCTCTCACGCGCGGGGCGGGCCAGCCTCGCCACCGAGTGGCAGAAGTACCTCGGCCGCAAAACCGGTCCCATGGCCCGCAGCTTCCTCACCAAGCTCAAGCGGCTCGAAAAGGCCCATGGCATGCGGCTGCCCAGCGTGACCGACCGGCTCAATGAACGCTTCATCAAGCCGCTG
This sequence comes from Planctomycetaceae bacterium, assembly GCA_046318755.1. Lineage (GTDB taxonomy): Bacteria > Planctomycetota > Planctomycetia > Planctomycetales > Planctomycetaceae > UBA10511. The sequence continues at coordinate 2,188 of JBKCTR010000136.1, read as the reverse complement.
GTTCTCGACTCGATTCTGGCCCTGGTGCGCCCCGCGATGATCGAAGTCCGCGAGGGGGCGAAGCAGGAGAGCTTCCCCCGGCTGGAGGTCCTGGCCGAGGAGTATCTCTCGACCTCGTCCGGTTCCCCGACTGACATCCAGCCCTGGATGCAGGAGCTGGGCGAGGAAGTGCAGGTCGTCGAGGGAGAACTGCACGCCCCGGTCCCCTTCGAGAGCCACCCCGCCGCCGTCGCGCTGATTCCGATCTCGTTCGCCTCAATCCGCGAACAGATTGACCAGTGGGAACAAACCTGAATTCGGTGGCGGACACTGATGGCGGCGGTAGTCGCCGCAGACAGCAAGAGTCAATGACGGTGGGGCACTTCACTCCAGACGCCTGAGCGGGTTGTTATGGAAGGGTGTCCAACGGGGCAGGAACCGCTCATGACGGACCAAAACCGTTTCGCGGAGCCGCTTTTGGCCTTCGGCACCACGTGGGCGGCCGTCAGGCTGGTCTCGGCGGCGTGCCCGAGGCCAAGGCCGAGTTCCCCTGGGAGGCCTGCCCGGGAACCGTCAGGTCTCTAGGGAATTTGGCCCCAACCGCAGTGCCAACTTCCGGCCCCACAGGAAGTAATACAACACCCCCAACCCAATCAGCACCAGCACCGCCACGGTCAGCTTGAAGTCGGAGAGCAGGGTCGACAGGAACACCCCCGCGTAGGCAATCAGCAGCAAGGCGGGGGTGAAGGGATAGCCCCAGGTTCGATACGGGCGGTCGAGGTGGGGGAGTTTCCGCCGCAGCACATAGACCGCCGCGACAGTGAGCGAGTAGAAGATCAGCCCGGCCAGAATGACCGAATCGGTCAGTCCGTCGAACGTGTCGCGCGGGCTGTTGGTCCACCCGTAAAAGGCGACCATCAGAATCACCGTCCAGATCGCCTGGATGACGATGGCGTTGGCGGGAGTGCTGTAGGCTTCGTGGACCTGGCAGAGGGCCCGCGGCAGCAGACCATCGCGGGCCATGGCGAAATAAATGCGCGGGCCGGTCAGCATGTTCGAGTTGACCGCGCCGAATGTGGAGATCATCACCCCCAACGCGGCGAATTTGGCCCCTGTGGGCCCGAAGAGCTTGCGGAAGACATCCGAAGCAATCGCCTGGCTCTGGGCCACTTCGTCCATCGACAGGGTCAGGTGGTAGCTGATGTTGGCTCCCACATAGACGAGGATCACCACGGCCATTCCCAGGGCCAGACCCAGGGGGAGATTGCGTTGCGGTTCCCGAATTTCCTCGGCCACCGGGCCAATGTTGATCCAGCCATCGTAGGGCCACAGCACGGCCATCATCGCCGCCCCCACCGCCATCAACCAGGAGCCTGACAAGGGGCTGGCTGGCGCAGTGAGAGTTTCGCTCGACGCCAGGTTGGCGGTGTCGAACTGACCGAGCAGGGCGGGCAGCAGGATGATCCCGGCCAAAAACCCCACCTTGCAGACCGCCGTCACGTTCTGCACCCACGCCCCCTGGGTGGTGCTGAAGTAGTTGATGGCCGAGAGCCCCAGCACGATGCCAATCGCCACCAGTTCCTGGCTGGTGACACTCATGGGGATGACTTCGTTGAGGTAGATGGCCGAGGCGCAGGCGAGCGCCCCCAGCGACCCCGTGCGGACCACCCAGAATTCGGTCCAGCCCCACAGGAAGGCGGTGAGGGGGCCGTAGGCCTCGCGCAGATAGACATAGGGCCCTCCCGCCTTGGGCAGCATGGCACACAGTTCCGCCAGGGCCAGCGCTCCGCACAGGGTGATGACCCCCACCGCCACCCAGATGCCGACGATCAGGGGAAAATCATTGAGCGCTTTGGCGACCGAGCCAACTTTCCCGACGAAGATCCCCGACCCAATGATCGATCCCACGACCACCATGGTGGCGTCGAAGAGCCCCAGCACGCGGGGAAGCTGGCTGGCGTCGGTGTCGGGAGTCGTCGCAGGAGCATTGGAAAAGTCGGTCACACGCGGCTCCCGGGGTGGGGAAGGAAATCGGCGAGCGTCTGACTGCGGATAGTAGCCGGTCACCCCGCGACTCTCCATCACATCGTCACACTCAGGTCGAAGATCCGACGGGCCCCCGGTCCCCCCAAAGAACAACACCGGCCAGAGAGGGGAGTCTCTGGCCGGCATTCGATACGCGTGAGTCAACACACTCCCCACAGGGAGC
>JBKCTR010000135.1:0-15649 GCA_046318755.1 Planctomycetaceae bacterium | reverse complement strand
TCACAGGTTCAAGAACCCGTCAAGATGTTTGCACGAACGACTTGACGGGGCTTGTAAGCTTTACAAAGTGCCCGGTCTGCCACATCTGGAAAAGAGCCCGAAATCGAGGGGTTGCCGTGGTGCGACTGCTCGCCAAGAATGCCTCTCCTGCTCCATTTTGAGCCTTTGTGAGAGGAGCCAGTCGCCAATCAGGCCGGTGCGATGGGCGATGTCTCACTGCGACCCACACGGGGGTCAGGCCAGCTCCGCCCAGGTCTTCCCCCCCCACGGATCGGGCCGCTGGGAGCTTGGGGCTGACTCCGGCGGGTGCCAACGGACTCGAACTATTGGTCGAGACAGAGCAGGCCGAACTTCCGCATTTTCTTGTACAACGTGGTCCGGTCGATTCCCAGTTCCCGAGCCGCTGCTTGACGCTTCCACGCATGCTTCCGCAACGCCTGCTCAATCAACTGTCGCTCGGGGACCAGCAGCTCCTGCCGCAGACCTCCCGCAGGAGACTCGAGAGACACTCTCGTTTCCTGTTCCTGCCGCAATTCGGGAGGCAGGTCGGACTCGAGCAGCACGGGGCCCCGAGACAGGACCACGGCACGTTCCAGCACATTGACCAGTTCGCGGATATTGCCGGGCCAGGCGTGCTGTTGCAGGCGCAGGGAGGCCTCGATCGAGAGCGTTGGAGTTGGCTTGCCGATTTCGTGGCAGATGCGGTGCAGGTGGAACTCGACCAGCGACGGAATGTCCGACAGCCGTTCGCGCAGTGCGGGTTGCCGGAGTGTGATCACGTTGATGCGGTAGTACAGGTCTTCCCGGAAGCTTCCCCGGCGCACCAGGTCGGCCAGGTTGCCATTCGTGGCGAGGATCACCCGCACATCGACGCGGCAGGTCTTCGACGATCCGACCGGGTCGAAGCTGCGATCCTGCAGCACGCGCAGCAGCCGCAACTGCAGATGGGGAGAGGCGGTGCCGATCTCATCGAGGAAGATGGTTCCCCCGTCGGCGAGCAGGAATTTCCCGGCCCGGTTCTGGTGGGCTCCAGTGAAGCTCCCCGCGACATGGCCGAAGAGCTCACTCTCGAGCAGCGCCTCGGACAGGCAGCCGCAATCGACCTCGATGAAGGGCGAGTCTCGACGGGGACTCTGATCATGAATGGCGCGGGCGGTGAGGGTTTTGCCCGTGCCGCTCTCCCCCAGGATCAAGACCGTCGACCGCGCCAGCGCTACGGTTTCAATCTCCCGGCGCAATTGCCGCATCGCCGGGGAATCACCAACCAGTGGAGTCTGTCCCAGGGCCCCGTCAAGCAGCGTCTCCTGGGTCACTTGGCGGCGGCGGCCCCGGCTCTGCTCGATCGACTTCGACAGGCGCTGGATCAACTCGGAATCATCAAAAGGCTTCGAGAAGTAGTCGGTGACTCCTGTCTGGATCGCCTTGACCGCGCGGGAGATCGAGGGATCGCCCGTCAGCATGAAAAACGGGATGTCCGCATGGAAACGCCGCGCGTGGGCCAAAATCTCGAGCCCTTCTCCATCGGGAAGGTGTTGATCGGCCAGGATGGCGTCGTAGGTATGCCGCTCGAGGCGGGCGCGGGCCGCTCGACAGGTCTGCACGGAATCCAGCGTAAAGCCCGCCGACTCCAACAGCTCCGCCAGCACCTCACACTGGGTGAGATCATCTTCGACCAGCAGCAGTTGTCCAGTGGGCATCGTCAGTTTGTCCGGCAGAAGGGATCTCACCGAGCCTCCGACTGTTCCAGACTGTGGAACACGGGAGACCGCGATTCTCCCCAGAGTCTGCCTCACTGGAGTTGTCCCGCAAACCCGATCGGGGCCGGCGGAGTGCTTCGGAACCAACCCGGACAGCACCACGCGGACAACCGGCACGTCCGGACGACCCAGCACTCCCCGAATGTTCAGTGTTGCAGTGCGACCGTCCGGTCAGTCGCACAGGGCCCTCTGTTGGGCAAAACCCCAGGGGCTTCTCACACCCGAGATCGGCGAGGCCCCCCGCGGACTTTGCAGAGGTTGATTGGAGATCCCTCGCGATGGATCCCCTGCGGTGTCCGTTCGCACGATTCCCAGACTGCCGGATGTTGGCGGTCGATGGAGTCAATCGTCTGAAGGGTTTGGTTGACTGACAGAGGGCATTGTTGAGAGGATCACGCGACCACACGTTGGACGGAGAGCACACAGCATGGCGATTCTGGATCGATTTTCATTGCGGGGACGGATTGCGCTGGTGACGGCGGGGGCGGGCCCTCAGTTTGGCAGCAGTCTGTCCGAGGGGCTGGCCGAGGCGGGAGCGACGGTGATTACGGCTTCCCGATCACTGGAAGCCAACCGGGAGTTCGCCCGGAAAATGCGGGAGTCGGGTGCCGATGTGCACGGCCTGCAGGTTGATATCTGTGATCCGGATTCGATCCAAAGACTGCGTGAGCAGATTGTGGGGCAGTTTGGCCGGCTGGATATTCTGGTGAACAGCGCGCTGGCCCGCGACGGTCATGCCGGAGGTTTGGAAGACCAGTCAGCCGCCCAGTGCCTGCGCAGCGCCGCGGGGGATTTCGCCGGGCTGTTCGAGATCTGCAATGCGTTCTTGCCAGGGATGGTGGAGCGGCGCAAGGGATGCGTGATCAACATCTCCAGCATTTACGGGGTCGTCTCCAATGACCCCGGGCTCTATGCGGGAACCACCATGAAGCAACCCCCAACCTACAACTTTGTGAAGGCGGGGATGGTCAACTTCACGCAGTATCTGGCCTGCTACTACGGTAAAATGGGAATTCGGGCGAATTGCATCAGTCCCGGTGGGTACTTCAACCATCAGCCGCAACCATTCCTGGAACGCTATTGCGAGCGCGTCCCCGTGGGACGGATGCTGGAAAACGAGGACATCAAGGGAGCGGTCGTATTCCTCGCCTCGGATGCTTCGGAATACGTCAACGGTCACAACCTGATGGTGGATGGCGGCTGGACCTGCCTGTAGAGGCGGGGCCGGCAATCTGCTCGCCTCACGCGAACCCAGAACCATCCGACTGCGGTCATTCAGCGCAACGGTGGCGATCAGAGTGTCGGCACTGGGGCCGGGACCAGTGGAGGGAGACCGGGACCCAAAGAGACCGGGACCCAAGGAGACCGGGGAACGCGGTCAGGAGGAGGCGTCAACAGAGGGGCGCAAGAGCCCCAACCGCTCCAGCTTGGACCGGCACTCATCCCGTTCCCGACTGCGCGGGAGGCCAGCCCAGGAGGAATCTTGCGATTCGAGAAAGTCGGCCTCGGTCCAATGTGTCGCGGACGTGTCCCGCGGACGGGCGACGAGGCGCTGGATGACACCGATGTCGAGGGAGGTCAACTGCAGCGACCTCACTCGATAGTCGCCAAATGCCTCCCACACCACCGGGAAGAGCTGCGAGACGATCTGTTCGCCAATTGTGCGGGCATAGGCCCGAATCTCGGCCTGCGCGTGCTCGTCGGAACGGAGTGCCAAAAAATGCAGCAGATTGTGGAGGTCGATTTTCCAATACGCTTCGGTGTATGTGGAGAGCGGCAGGTCCTTGCGGGCCTGCTCGCGGGCCACGCCCGCCTCCAGCCTCTGCCGGTACAAATCACGGGCTTGGAGTTGAAAGTGGTGCTCTTCAGCCGTCAGCCGTTCACCCAAATCCAGAGGGAGCTCGATACCACTTCCCTGACGATTCTGGACAGCCTGAGTCCGCCATTCGTGCGGGGCCGTTTCCTGCATGGAGTCGATCGCCACCGAATACCGCGTGCTGTACTCGTTCACCGACGCAGTCCGATGGCGAATCCACTGACGCCAGCAGTCCATTGGGACGCGGATCAGGAATTTCAACTCCGCCATCTCGAACGGTGTGGTGTGCCGATGACGAAGCAGATAGCGGATGAGGGTCCGGTCATCGGAGCGCTGCCGCGTTCCTTCACCGTAACTGACCCGAGCCGCCTGCACCACCGCAGCATCGTCCCCCATGCAGTCGACGAGGCAAACGAACCCGTCGTTCAGCACAGGGAACTTCTTCCACTTCAGTCGCTCGATGTCCTGTGCGTTGCTGGAGAGTGTCATGATTTTCTCTGTGCTGAGACCTCAGCAAGATGCAGAAACCGAGCGGAGGCGGAACCTCAATTCCGATTCAGGCCCCGCCAGCTCGAAATCCACACCTCGGTTGCCAGAGATTCCAACCCGGTCCGCAGACAATACCCACTCGCCGATGATCACACCCGGCGAGGTTGGTCGAACCCGGCACGAACCTGCGATGAGTTCGCAGCGGCCGGAGGACAACACTGCACTAGGCGTTCGCCGGAGCCGACACCGTGTCGTAACCCGGGACAGCGATCGACGTCACCTGAATTCGCGTGTAACGCTGCGTGTGCCCGTTGTGCCGGATGTATCCCTTGCGGCGACGGAACTTGCCAACTTCGAGCTTCGGACCTCGGAAGTCCTGCTCCACGACTTTGGCTTCGACGACAGCGCCCGAAATCACCGGCTGACCGATCTTTCCGGTCGCCGAGTCTCCCGCTGCGAGAATGCGGTCGAACCGAACCGAGTCACCCCCCTGCACATCGGAGCGCAGGTCAATTTCGAGCTTGGCACCAACCTGAACCCGGTATTGACGGCCACCGTCTTCAATGATCGCGAACATTCACTTCTCCCAGACCATCCCTGGAGGTTACCCACGGGCAACCACAGACCAAACGAGCGAGGCGGCTCAGATCAAACGAGGCCTCGTTGCCCCAGCACCGTTCCCACACCGGGAACCCATTTCAAGGGCCAAACAACACCAAGACGCGATGATATTCGATCACCGGGGGGATTTCGAGGGCTCCGCCGCGGTGATCTTATATTCAGATCCCTGCGCATCGTAGCACTTCAGAATGAGATGCTCGGGCCCCACATCCGTTCGCGAGGCCACCTGGATCGAACAATTGTGCTCTTCCTCGAATCGGATGAGGTCCCGGCGTTTGCGGTTGTTGAGAAACGCCGCCACCCGCTCGTGCACTTCGACCGTGATCCGGCGGACCTGTTCCCGATGGGCAGAGCTCATCAGCAGCCGGACCACTTCAATCGACATGCTTTCGGCCGTCTTGGCCAATCCCGTGCCATGGCAGCAAGGGCAGTCTTCGTAAACGCTGCGACGGAGCGAGGGGCGAATTCGCTGACGCGTCATTTCGATCAACCCGAACGGACTGATCCGCAGCACCTTGGTGCGGGCACGGTCGCGCCGCATGGCCTCGCGCAGGGCACGTTCCACCCCCCGACGGTGCTTTTCTTCCCGCATGTCGATGAAGTCGTTGACAATCACCCCCCCCAGATCCCGCAGTCGAATCTGCCGGCAGATTTCCTGGGCCGCCTTCAGATTGACCTGGTAAGCCGAAAGTTCCGCGTCGTCATCGGAACGGGAACTGCCGCTGTTGACGTCAATCGCCACAAGGGCTTCGGTCTGATCGATCACCAGCGATCCGCCCCCTTCCAACGGGACGCGCCGCTGCTGGATCCGGGCGATTTCCTCTTCCACCCGGTAATGATGGAACAGAGGCTCCTTGCCGGAGTACAGCCGGATGCGGTCGACGTGCTTGGGAAGCACCAGCCGAATGAAGTCCCGCGCCCGCTCATAGGCCTCTTCGGAATCGATCCAGACGGTCTCGATTTCCTTGTTATAAATGTCCCGGATGGTGCGGATCACCACGTCACTCTCTTCGTAGATCCCGGCGGGCGATTTGGTCTGCCGGATCTTGGTGACGATGTCCTTCCACAGCAGCAACAGGTAATCGAGATCGCGCTGCAGATCCTTCTGCGACCTCTCGATGCCCGCGGTCCGGATGATGAATCCCAACCCTCGGGGAGGACGCAGAGACTCCAGCGCCTGCCGCAATTGCCGCCGGATCCCCTCGTCGGCGATCTTGCGGCTGACCCCCACTCGTCCCAGGCCGGGCATCAGCACAAGGTAGCGGCCGGGAATGCTGATGTAGGTCGAAAGGGTCGGGCCCTTCGTCCCGATTCCTTCCTTGATCACCTGGACCAAGACCTCGCTGCCGCGCCGGAAAATCTCCTGGATCGGCGGCTTGTTGCGCACCGATCGTTCATTGGAGCGGCCGCGGCCTCCCCCCCGCCGGTCGTCATCGCCGTCGTCGCCGTTGCCGTACCGCTCATTGGGGCCGACGAGGTGCTTGTAGTACTGAAACTCAACATCGCTGACGTGCAGAAAGCCATTGCGGCCGACGCCGAAATCGACAAACGCGGCCTGGATACTGGGCTCGATGTTGACAATGCGGCCTTTGTAGATGTTGCCTACATAGTTCTCGAGACTGTTTCTCTCGATGTAGAGTTCTTCAAGAACACCGTCCTCGAGAATTGCGATCCGGCTTTCCTCCGGCTGGAGCGCGTTGACCAACATTTCCTTCTTCATGCGTCGCCCTTGATCGGCAAAGTCAGGCACCGTCTTCCAGTGTCGTCTGCATTCCACCGCTGGCGGAGTCCTCGGGGGATTCCGCAGGGGTCATTCGGGCGCCTGATCGCGAATCCAGGGCCAGGGGATCTCCGAGATGTGATCGGGTTGTGTGCCTGGCGGGATTCCGACGGTGAATTGGCGATGTTCGGGAATGAAACAACGGGAGGACGACTGCTCCAGTGAGGGAAACCACGCTGCCGTAACGGGTTCGCCCTGCTGTGTGGGGGTGGTTGTGTTTGTTGTCTGGTGGTTCGACTCAAGGAATCTTCCGAGGCGACCACCACAGCTTCGCAATCCGCAAATCTAGTGCACCAACTCAGGAGACAACTTGGCAAGTTCACCACGCAGGTAACTTTCCAGGTCGCGAGACACATCAAAAATTTCCGCGCGGGCCGCAATTTCCCTGGCATGGGGAATGGTCATGCTGCGCACGGCCTGTTTGACCTCCAGAATCGAATTTGGCGAGACACTGAGCTCCCTGAGCCCCATGCCCACCAACAGCGCAGTGAACAAACAGTCTGAACTCATTTGTCCACACACCGAGACCGAAACCCGATGCCGTTCCGCCGCAGCCACGACCTGACGGATCAACCGACAGACCGACGGATCCGCAGACGAGTAGAGATGAGAGACGGCCGGGTTCGCCCGATCAACTCCCAATGTATACTGAATCAGATCGTTGGTTCCAATGGAGAAAAAGTCGACTTCCCGGGCAAACTCGTCCGCCAGGATCGCCGCCGAGGGAACTTCCACCATCATTCCCACCGGGATTCGCGGGTTGTGCGCGATCCCCTCTTCCTGAAGATCCTCGCTGACATCCGCCAGAATCCACTTCGCCTGCCGCAGTTCCAACAGGGTCGAGACCAGCGGGAACATGATCCGGACGTCCCCCAGGGCGGCGGCCCGGAGAATCGCCCGCAGTTGGGTTTTGAACATCGGCAGATTCTGCAGCGTCAACCGCAGGCTGCGCAGGCCGAGGGTCGGATTGGGGGAGGCTTCGATGACCTGCTGCATCGAATCGGGAAACTTCTCCGCCCCCAGATCCAGTGTACGAATCACCACAGGCCGCCCGGGAAACGCCTGGGCCACCCGGCAATAGGCCTCGTAGTGCTGCTGCTCCGTGGGCTCGCACCCCCCATCCAGGTAGAGAAACTCCGTCCGGTACAGTCCGATGCCCGCCGCCCCGCATTGGACGCAATGGTCGACCTCGCTGGGAAACTCGATGTTTCCAAACAGACGGATCTCCACACCGTCGAGAGTCTCCGCCTTGAGGGGCCCCAGAGATTTCAGTCGGATCGCCACCGTCTTTTGTCGGGATTCTGCATCCCGATAGCGTGCTACCGTCTCTTCATCAGGGTCAATGATCACCAACCCTTCATTCCCATCGATGATGACGGTTTCCCCCCCCGCCACATTCGCCAGAAAGGAACCGACGCCGACCACTGCGGGCAATCCCAGGGCCCCCGCGAGAATTGCAGTGTGGCTGCTCTTGCCACCGATTTCGGTCGAAAACCCCAGCACAAACCGGCGGTCGAGGTTGGCGGTCTCGCTGGGGGTGAGGTTATGAGCCAGCAACAGGGCCGGCTGATTCAATTGCGAGAGTTCCTCGCGGGGCTCTCCCAGCAGGTGCCTGAGGATGCGTTTTTCAAGGTCGAACAGATCATTGGCCCGTTCGGCGAAATAGCGGTCGCCAAGGCTTTGCAGGGTGCGGGCATGCTGCCGCAAGACCCGGCTCGAAGCAAACTCGGGGGAGAAATTCCGTTCGCGAATCAGCCGTTCGATCTCGGTGGCCAGCTTCGGATCTCGGGCCAGCTCGCGATGCGCGGCAAAAATCGCCCCGTAATGAGGCCCCAGTCGGGCCGAGGCGAGTTGCTCATGCAGAAAGATTTCCTGGATCGACTCTTGGAGCGCTGTTCGAAATCTCTGCACCTCACTCTCGACCGCATCAACGTGCACCAGCCGCTTGGGGACCCGAAAGCCATCGGACCCCAAGACCAACGCCGGGCCCATGGCCACGCCAGGAGAGACGGCAATTCCACGCCGGGTTTCCATAGGCTATGCGGAAGCCTGACTGTCAGAGGAGGAAACGAAGCCAAAATTGCTTTCGAACAGCGCGACCACCGCCGTCAGAATCGCTTCGGCATCTTCTCCCTGGGCCTCCAGGCGCAGTCTCGCCCCCTGCTCGGCCGCAAGAGTCATCAGATCCAGCATACTTTTCCCGTCGATTCTCCGATCTCCCTTCTGGATGATCAGGGAAGACCGATAGGCCTGGGCGGTCTTGACGATCTGCGCGGCGGGCGACAGGTGAAGCCCGTGTTCAAGCTTCACCACGACGTCACGCGAGTGAATCGACTGTGGATTCATGGCACTTTCGGTGGTCCAGCCATTCCGAAAACCGGGAGCGGTCAGAGTTGGTTGCTGTCCGCTTCTTCCAAGAGTTCGATGACCGACTGGGCCGACTTCGCCTGCCTCAGGAAACTGCAGAAATTGTCGTTCCTCAGATGCCTCGAAATGTTTTCCAGGGCCCGCAGGTGGTCGCCCGGCCGCTCATGTGGCGAGACCAGTAGGAACAGAATGTGGACCGCCTCTCCGTCGAGGCTCGCGAACTCAACTCCCTCCTTGGAAATGGCGATGGTCGCCACCAACCGGTCGGCGGAAGGATGCTTGGTGTGGGGCACTGCCACACCTCTTCCAATTCCCGTCGAACCCAGTTCCTCACGTTTCAGAATGGCGGCGATGATGCCTTCCCGCTCCGACTCCTGAATTCCTCCACTGCGGGCCAAGCTATCCACCATGGCGCGAATCGCTTCGTCCTTGGTCTGTGCCTGCAGGTCAGTCAGGATGGAATCGCGGACAACGAACTCTGACAACTTCATGATTTCCAAAGCTCCCCAATCTCCGATGTTTATTCGCCAACCAGTTCGTTCAAGGGCTTATCCCGACGATGATCCTGAATCTTCTCCTTGTACTTCTTGATCTGCTGCTCCATCTTGTGCAGTGCGGAGTCAAACGTGGGAATCGCGGACTCTCCCTCGTCAAACGCCACGAAATTGTGCTTGTGCTCGGCATCCACCAGGATCTCGACACGCACGCGTTGGTCGTCGAACGAAAACGTCGCTTGAATGGCCGTGACCCGCTCAAAATACGTCAACAGCTTTTCCGATTTTCGACTGACGTAAGACTGCTCGTCCTTGTCCAGATGTCCATGCTTGCAAGAAATCGCGATCTGCACTTCGTGTAACTCCTCGCTCCTGGCCGACTCGTCGTTCAATCCCGACTCTTGACGACGTCTGAGATCTGTCTAACCGCCACCCACTGACCAGCACCTGTACACAACAGAGCGGACAGACTGCCTGCGGGTCGCCTGACACAGTCGCAAGTCTATCCCATGGCCAGTCACTTTGCCAACAGGTTCCCCACTGTCGGGAATCGGTTCGCGATCCTGGTCAGTTTTCATCGTGCCCTCTCCTTCAGGGCCGTCATCGAACCCAACCTGCCCGGGGGAATTGTGTGATGTCTCCGAGTCCTGGGGCAAATCCGAACTCCGGCTTATGGCGTACCGAACGGTCAACGGTCGCCAGCTCACAGGAGTTGCCGCGACTTGATCTCGAGGTATTGGCTGACCAGTTCGCCGGTCAACTGATGAGGCAGAACATCGATCACCCGCACGCCGGAGGCGTTCATTTCGCTGATCGCGCGAGCCTGCTGCAGCAGGAAGACGTTCGCCGCCCCAATCTGGAGGGCCTCGAGGTCGTTCTGGGGACGAAGCCGTCCCCGCTCTTCCAGACGAACATTGCGGAGACAGGCCACCAACACCAAATGCGGCGGCGACAAAGCCCGCAACGGTAAGACCGCGTCCTCCAACTGCAGTTCATCCATGGCATGGGTCAAGAAGACAATCAGCGAGCGTTTGCGGACTCGCTGGCGGATCTCGTCGGCGACCCGCTGATAGTCGGTGGCCACATGGCTGGCTTCGAGGTCGTAGGTGGACCGCACCAGTGGCTGGATGGCCCCCACACCATGGGTGGGCCGAATCCAGCGTTCCAGCCGATTCGAAGCCACCATCATCCCCACCGAGTCCCCCTGCCTCAGGGCAAGGTACGCAAACACCATGGCCGAATTCAGAGCCCGGTCGAAGTGGCGGATTCCGTCATCTTCATTGCACATGGATCCACCGGAATCCAAGACCAGACAGACGGTCTGATTTTTCTCCAGCGTGTATTCCCGCGAAATCAACTGGCGCTGGCGGGCCGTCGCCTTCCAGTCGATGGCCCGCGCCTCATCCCCCCGACGATACTCACGCACCCTTTCGAAGTCGCTCCCCCGGTCCCTGATGCGGGACCGACGAATCCCCAATTCCGACAACCGGTTGTCGCGGAGCAGCAGTTCCAGCCGACCGACCGACTGGATGTCTGGGAAGACCTTCACCTCCTGCGCCCGCCCATGCTCTTCCTGGTAGTTCCACAGCCCCAGTCGGCTGCGAGTGCGGACGAACAGCGGTCCAAACCGGTGGGCCCCCCGGCGCAGCGGAACAATCTGGTAAATCACTTCCTGGGAACCGCCGGCGCACACTGGCACCATCGTGGGAAGTCCCTCGACCCGCGCTGGCTGGGGTGGGGAATCCTGGATTTCCAACTCCAGTTCGCTGAGTCCCCGATTGTTCAACCAGACCCGGATCCGGTTCGGGGCCCCCACGCTCATCACCGCGGGAGCCTCGCGAACAACGACCAGCCCGGCGAGTCCGGGCGAACGCCACAAATCATGGATCGCGACAATCAAGACCCCCAGATTCGCAACGATCCCGAACCGCCACAGCAACCGCTCGACGGTTGGAGGGAGCCCCCCGAATGGAACCACCAGTGCGGGAATCGCCAGTGGAATCGCGACCAGGAGGAAGACCCACAGCAGGCGGCGACTCGGGCTCATCGGCGGGGTGCCTCAACCGACTCGAGAATCTCCCGCACCGCGTCGTCGGCGGTCGTCCCCTCAATTTCGGCCTCGGAACGAATCCGCAAGCGATGCCTCAGTACCCACGGGGCGAGGGATTTGACGTCATCGGGAACCACGAAGTTGCGTCCCTCCGACGCCGCCAGGCTCCGGGATGCCTGGAGCAGATTCACGCCAGCCCGCGGACTCGCCCCCACACTGAGGGAGTGCCATTCCCGGGTGCGGGCGATGATGTTGGCGATGTAGTTGATCATCGACGGCTCGACAATCACCGTGTTGAGCGACTGTTGGATCTCGAGAATCTCGGCCGCCGACAGCACGGTCTGCAGACCATAGGAGTCGAGGTGTCGCGATCCTTTTCCTTCGGCACAGTTCCTGAGAATCTGCCGTTCCGCCTCGGGACTGGGATAATCGACCAGCAGCTTGAACATGAACCGGTCCAGCTGGGCCTCGGGCAGCGGGTAAGTCCCTTCCTGCTCCAGGGGATTCTGGGTGGCCATCGCGAAGAAGGGGCGACTGAGCGGGTGACTCTTGCCATCGATGGTCACCTGCAACTCCTGCATCGCTTCGAGCAGGGCGGACTGGGTCTTGGCCGGGGCGCGATTGACCTCATCAGCCAGCAGCAGATTGGTGAAAATCGGTCCTGGAATGAATTCGAATCGATTCTCCCCCAGATGAAACAGGGAGTGTCCCGTCAGATCCGACGGCATGAGGTCGGGAGTGAATTGGACCCGCTTGAATCCGCAATCAATCACCCGCCCCAGCGTATTGACAAGCAGGGTTTTCCCCAAACCAGGGACTCCCTCAATGAGGACGTGTCCCTCGCTGAAGATGGCCAAGACCACCCCCTCGACCAATTCCTCCTGGCCGGCCAGCACCTTGCCAATCTCGGAGGTTGTCTTTTGAAACAACTCGGAAATTCTCGCAACATCCATCGATGTGGTTCCTCGGGTCATGCCGCCACAAAGTCATCCACTGCCGGATCGAAGACAGATCACGCCCCCGGCACAACCGATCGTTCGCCCAGTCGTTCCGTCAAACCCCCTCTCCCCCCCTCACGCCGCTGGGGCCGGAGATTTCGTGCTCACGCCTGGCGAATCGGATGGATGCCCGGATTCGTCCGGCCGTGTCCGGGAGGACACATTCATCCACCAGTTCCCCACCCAGTATCCAACCGCCCCCCCCCACAGAGTGTCGCTGAGAAAGTGTGCCCCCCCTTCAATGCGCTGGAGTGCCACAAGCATCGCGACCGCGGCGAATACAACACGTCCTCCGGGGAACAACCGCGACAAGGCGACGCAGAAACCGGTCACGAACGCCGTATGGGCCGAAGGGAATCCCTGCAGCCGCGATCCCCCCGAGAACAGGGGCAACCAGCCTTGAAAAGTGTCGAAGACCGAGGTGGCCGCCTCCTCGGGGGTGATCCGGAAAAAATGATAGGGTCGGGCCCGGGCCACCAACAGCTTGAGGATATCCGCCGTCAATCCGGCTGCCATCGGCGCCAAGACAACCCGCAGAGAATCACGCCGCGAGAGTGCTCCACAAGTCCACAGCCCCAACGAGATGATGACCGCTCCGGGAGGCTGCCCAAACGGTTCGATCTGTTCCAGGAAATGCCTGACACCGCGAAAACTCCCCGCCACACACCGCCGACTGACGGCAAGATCGGCCGCGAGGGCGACGCCCCCCAGAGCGATCAGCACCAGAGGAATCGCCAGCGAACGCAATTCAGAGACGGCCGGCAAGGTTTTGTCCATCAGGCCATCGGGGGAGTGTCCTGATAATCGTTCCCCGATTTGTGGGGAACGGCGCGGCGGCGAATCCACCACGGTACGGCCAGGCAGCCCAAGACCACCACCAGATTGAAGAGGGGCGCCACCCAGTGCCGCTTCCCCCCCTCGACCTTCGCCAGGGAATCGGCGGGAAACTTGGGTTGGACAAAGGGATGCAGGAATTTCGGGACCCATCCGGGAACATCCCGGACCCGCGAGGCGTCATACATTGAGCCTATGGCCTCGCGCTCTTTCTCGGTCTGGCAGACGGCAAGCAGTTGATCGCGATGTTCCGGTGTCATCTGCCCGGTGTATCGCAGGTGGCGGGAAACGCTTTCGAAGGGACCGTACTGCTTCGTTTCCTCATCGAATCGAACCAGCGGCCGCAGATCATCCGGGAGTTGGCTGAGTCCATCAAATTTTGGCAGTTCGGCAGAGGCCAGCATGTAGTCTTCTTCCCAGTGCTTCGACAAGGAGACTCCATGCTGATTGACGAAGTACCGTGCCACTTCGCGGTCTCCGAGGATCATTTCCGCGGCCGTCAGCGCCAGAATCGCAGTCCCGATCCAGACAATGATCGGAAAGCGATTCATCAGCCGGGCAATGAGCCCGCTGCACGTCATGATGATCGCGATCGACACCAACAATCCCATCAGCAACTTGGCTGAGTCGCCGTGGCTTGCCCCGGCCACAGCCAACATGTTGTCCAGACTCATCATGAAGTCGGCGACAAAGATCATCCGAATCGCGGCGAGCGCACTCTGGTCGGCATTGTCGGGTGTAATTTCGTGCTCTTCGTCTTCCAGCAGCAACTTGACCGCGATCCACAAGAGCACCAGCCCCCCGAACAGTCGCACCCCGGGAACCATCAGCAGGAACGCCATCACCATTGTGAAGACGATCCGCATGAAGATTGCAATTCCCCCTCCCCACAGGATCGCCTGTTTTCTCTGATGTGCGGGCAACTTGTGGGCGGCCAAGGCAATTACCACCGCATTGTCTCCTGACAACACGATGTCGATCATGATGATCTGCAGGATCGAGATGATGTAATCGACGGACATTCGGGAAACGAAAACCTTGGGGCTGGTGAAAATCGAGGGCGACGAACCTCCACAAGATAGTCGGCCGCCCTCCATCCTGCCATACGAGACGACTGGACTGGTGACAGAAGGCTGGAGCATGGGAGAATCGCGCCAGCGCCCGGTCGGCTTGACGGGACGGCACCGCCCCCGGTTCAATCGCCGTGGCGACCGAGATTTCCCGTCAACCGCCCTGGCTCGCAATGACTGCTTTCGCTGGATTCGCCCGCAGGAGACTCCGCCGTGTGCCCCACCCGACTTCCGAATCCTTCCACCAAGTCTCCGTCAGCAGGCGACCAGGGAGCGCCTTGCCGGAACACCCTGGCACCCAAACTGTTGTCCACTCTCGTTTACTGCTTGGTGGTCAGTTGGAGTTTCCGTCCCGGGGTCGTCTTGGGCGATCACCTGGAGCTGGTCGTTGGCGTGTCAGAAGACCAGGAAATCCAGGAACCTCACAAGCCCAAACTGCACGCTCCCTTCGGCATCGATTTCAACCGCCAGGGACACATGTATATCGTCGAGCTGGAGGGAGGTCGTGTCCACCGCTGGACCAAACGGGAGGGATTGGTCACGGTGGCTGGGAATGGCGAGAAAGGAGACGCGGGAGATGGGGGACTACCTTCGCAGGCGGTGTTTCATTCCATGCACGCCGTGGCAATCGATCCTTCTGGGATGCTGTACATCGCCGACACGCTCAATCATCGGGTTCGTCGACTGGACCCGGCCCGAAATCTTGTCGAGCCCTTTGCCGGCACGGGTGCCAAGGGACGCTCGGGGGACGAAGGACCTGCACTTTCCGCTGTTTTCGAGGGGGTCTATTGCGTTTCCTTCACACCCGATTATCGCTCCCTGCTGATCACGGACCTGGAGAATCGGCGAATCTGCTCGGTTGATATGTCAACCGGCCGATTGCAGCTGGTCGCCGGAAACGGCACCAAGGGAGTTCCCCAGGACGGTGCGATGGCGCGAGAGAGCCCTCTGGTCGACCCCAGAGCGGCGGCCGCGGACCGTTTCGGGAATGTCTATATCCTGGAACGGGGCGGACATGCCCTCCGCAAGGTCGACCCTCAGGGGCGCATCAGGACCGTCGCGGGAACGGGAACACCCGGAATCGGAGAGGAGGAAGGACCAGCCGCTACAATGCCCTTGCGTGGCCCCAAGCACCTCTGCGTCGATGTGAACGGCCGCGTATTCGTGGCGGATACCGACAATCATCAAATTCGCCGTTACGATCCCGAGACTGGTCGACTGAGTCTTGTGGCGGGATCAGGCAAGCGCGGGGCGGAAGGAGTGGGTGGACCGGCAAAACTTGCGGAGCTGCACTTTCCCCATGGGGTCTGCCAGGACGCCGACGGAGATCTGTTCATCGTCGACACGGGCAACAATCGCATCCTGAGACTGGT
>JBKCTR010000134.1:0-20114 GCA_046318755.1 Planctomycetaceae bacterium | reverse complement strand
AAACTCAGCGCTGAGAGTTCCGCTGGCACACCTGGCCGGAGAGACGGAACGTCAGGTTGGTGTTGCCGCAGGAATTGTGCGCTGCGGTTCAGGCGGGCTGTCGGGTTTGTGACAGGTGGCGGATGTGCTTTGCGGCGGACTGGCTTGATCTCCTCCCCGCCACTGCGAAGGATTGAGTGGATTTGATGCGTTGGTCTGCGCGACATGGGAACGTTGGGGAATTCGTGGCGGCTCGTGTCGCCGCATCCCCTGTCCGGAAACGGTTGGTTGTCCGGGCTTGGATGCTGGGTGTTGCGTTGGGAGTTTGGGGCATGATTTGGGATGGAGAACGGCCTGTGGCGGCCGCTGAGTCAGGGCTGCTGACCTCTGTCGGATTGAAGGTCGGGCAATCGCTTCCCCACGTCAGGCTGTATCGTGCCACCGGAGAGCCCCTGACGATGGGTGGCCCTAAGCCACACTTCACGGTGTACCTCTCCGGCTGCAACACCTGCCAGATCTTTCTGGGCAAGGTCGACAGTTTCGAGCAGATCGCCCGCGACTTCGCCGATGCCCCGGTGCGATTCTTCTATCTGCACAAGGGGACGGTGCATCCCGAACTGCGCAATCTGCAGCAGGCCTACACTGTGAAGGAACGCCGGCTGTTGATCGACCGATTCGCCGACGAGTTGCACGGCGGAATCCCCTGGCTGGCGGACGGTCCGGCGGGAGAACTCGCTCGAATCTGGGGACCATCGTTGCCAAATCTGCAACTGGTGGCCGACCCCCACGGCCGGGTGCTGCAGGCACTGGAATGGAGCGATCCCGCCGCGTTGCGCCGGCTGCTGGAATCGATCTTCGTCGACTGGCGGTATTCGCCGGCCGCGCTGGCGACGTCTCCCCCGGTCCAACTGCGCCAGGCCGATCAGCGCCGTCCGGAAACGACCGTGCTTCCGATTGAGAAGCCGCTCTACATGCCGCAACTGACTGTCGAACCGGTCGTCGACGACGCCGAACGATCGTATTTCCTGAAACTGCGGGTCGAGACCGAGCGCCCGACCCTCAAGGGGAAGCCAGGCAAGCTGTATCTTCGGTTCGATCTCGATCCGGTGTATCGCGTTGTCTGGGGGGGAAACTCTCCCATCCGAAGTGCCGAGTTGCGCACCCCCGAGCCCATTCCGCGGCGGTTGTTGCAGCTTCCGGCTCCCGCCCGCGCTGCGACCGGCACCCTCCCCGTCGAATGGCTGCTCGACAGTCCTGCGAGTCGGGATCCATTCGAAGTGCGGTTGCACTACAGCATCACCGATGCGCAGGGCCAGAGCCAAGAAGCGGTACAACGGTTCGTGGTCGAATGGCGTGAAGTGGCGGGTTGAACAACTGACCGGAGCGGGGCATCGTTACGGTCATCAATCCGGGGTCATCACCCGAGGCCCACCACGGGGTTCCTTGCCTTCAGGGGGCAATTGGTGACAATGCGGGAACCGGGACGAGACCGCCAGGTTACTCCCGGTACCCGCCGTCTCTGTCCCTCCTGCCCGAAAGCCCTCCATGAGCCAGCGACACCCCCGCCTTCTCGGTTCCGGCACTTCACTCCTGCTGTGGGGTCTGTGCCTCGCGGCCCTGCTCGTTCCTCAGCCCGCCCAGGCCGAGTGGAAGGCGGGACTGGCCCGCCGCAAGATCACCCCCAGCCGATCGATGTGGATGTCGGGATACGCGGGGCGCAACCGCCCGGCCGACGGCACTCTCATCGACCTGTGGGCCAAGGCGATCGTTCTGCAGGATGATGCCGGTGCCCGGGCTGTGGTGGTGGGTCTCGATCTGGTCGGCATTGATCGCGATCTCTATCTGGGGGTTGTCCGAGAGCTGCAGGAGAAATATCAACTCGAGCAGTCGCAGGTGGCGCTGTTCTGCTCGCATACCCACACCGGCCCCGTGGTGGGTCGGAACCTGCTGACGATGTACAGCCTCGACCCCACCCAGATGCAACTGGTGGTCGACTACACCCACGAATTGCACAAGCACATCGTCGAGGTCGTGGGGGAAGCCCTGCAGGGTTTGGCCCCGGCCCAGGTCGCCTGGGGCAGTGGGCACAACACCCTGGCGGTCAACCGCCGCAACAATGCCGAGGCCAATGTGCCCCAACTGCGTGCCCAGGGAGTACTCAAAGGCCCGGTCGATTACGATGTGCCCGTGCTGTCGATTCGCCGTCTTGATGGCAAGTTGGCTGGGGTGATCTTCGGCTACGCCTGCCACGCCACCGTGCTGCCGATTTTTCGCTGGTCGGGCGACTGGCCCGGCTACGCCCAGTTGGCGGTCGAAGAGGCGCATCCCGGGGCGATGGCGGTCTTCTTCGCGGGCTGCGGAGCCGACCAGAATCCACTGCCCCGGCGGATGGCCGAACCGCCCACCCCGGCCGCCCAGGAGGAATACGGCATCGCCCGGGCCGAGGAATACGGCCGTTCGATCGCCCGCTCGGTCGCCCAGGTCGTGGCGGGCCACATGCCGGTGATTGAGGGCAAACTCTCGACCGTCATGCGGGAAGTTCCTCTCGCGCTCGACAAACTGCCCACGCGGGAAGAGATCGAAAAAGAGGCGCAGTCGAGCAACCAGTACGCCGTGCTGCGGGCGAAGATGCTGTTGAAAAAACTCGACGCCGGCGAACAGCTCTCGCAAACCTATCCATACCCCATCCAGGTGTGGAAGCTGGGAGACCAAATTCAATGGGTGACGCTGGGGGGCGAGGTGGTGGTCGACTTCGCAGTGCGGCTCAAACGCGAACTGACAGGCACCAAGACCTTCGTCGCCGGTTACGCCAACGACGTGATGGCCTACATTCCCTCGCTGCGGGTCTTGAAGGAAGGGGGCTATGAAGGAGGGGGAGCCATGCTCTTTTATGGCCTGCCCACCATCTGGGGCCCCGAGGTCGAGGAGACAATTGTGCGTGGAGTGCATGAACTGGTCGGTCCCCCGGCCAAGTGACGCCGCGTTCCGCCCGGGCGCGTTGATTCGTGTCCGGGCCTCTGTTTTTTGACGAGGTGGTTCGCATGCAGTTCGGCTCTCCCGAAGCGGTGATGCGGCGGGCGATCGAACTGGCCCGCCGGGGTGAGGGGCACGTCGAGCCAAACCCCATGGTGGGTGCGGTGGTGGTCGATGACGCACTGCGGCTGATTGCCGAAGGGTGGCACGAACAGTTCGGTGGCCCGCATGCCGAGGTCCACGCCCTGCGTCGGGCTGGAGATCTTGCGCGGGGGGCGACCCTGTTCTGCACGCTCGAACCGTGTGCTCACCAGGGGAAGACCCCCCCGTGCACCGAGGCGGTGCTGGCCGCCGGGGTGGCCAAGGTGGTGATTGGCTCGCATGACCCGTTCCCGCAGGTGAATGGCCGGGGAATTGCCCGGTTGCGGCAGGCCGGTGTCTCGGTCGAGACCGGGTTGTTGGATCATGACGTGAGGCAGTTGAACGCCCCGTTCCGCAAGTTGATCCAGCACGGCCAGCCCTGGGTCCACGCCAAGTGGGCCATGACGCTCGACGGACGGATTGCCAGTCGCACGGGGGCCTCTCAGTGGATCAGCAACGCCCTCTCGCGGGGGCGCGTGCACGACCTCCGCGGTCGGATGGATGCGATTCTGGTGGGGGTGGGGACGGCCCTGGCCGACGATCCGCTGCTGACCGCCCGCCCGCCAGGCCCGCGGACGGCGATGCGGGTGGTGCTCGACAGCCATGCCCGGCTGCCGCTCGATTCGCAACTGGTCCGCACGGCCCGCGAAGGGCGGGTGCTGGTGGCCACCACCGAACAAGCCCCTTCCGCACGTCGGTCCTCCCTCGCGGCTGAGGGGGTTGAAGTGCTGGTGCTGCCCAACACAACCCGCGCTGGTGCACCCGGGCGCGGAGGTCCTGACGGAGGCCGGGTCGATCTGCAGGCCCTGCTGCAGGCTCTGGGGGCCCGCCGGATGACCAATGTGCTGGTCGAGGGGGGCGGAGGCTTGCTGGGGGCACTGCACGACCAGAGGCTGATTGATGAGGTGCATGTCTTCGTCGCGCCGCGGCTGTTGGGGGGGGCAGCGGCCCTCTCTCCTGTGCTGGGCTGGGGAGTCGACCATCCTTCGGTTGGACTGTCGCTCCCGCAGCCGGTCGTTGAGGTTTTGGACGGAGACGTCTACGTCAGCGGCCGGGTGCGGGGTGAGTGACAGAGGGTGATCGCGCGGCAACTGGTCGCCGGGGGACCAGTCAACTACCCTCGAAGAACGTTGGACTCCACGGAACATTGCATGCGCCAGATTGGCAAGGTCGCCAGTGCGGCCGATCTCGAACGGCTGACCGATTACCTGATGACGCTGGGGATCACCACCCAGGCGGAACCCGAGGGGACCGAGTACCTCGTCTGGGCTCATGAGGAAGACCGGATCGACGAGGCCCGCGCCGCCTTGAACGAGTTCCACCGTGATCCCCAGAACCCCCGGTACGAACAGGCGGCGGCCCAGGCCCGCAAGCTGCGAAAGGAACAGGTTCGACGAGAGCGGACCATCCAGCGGCAAACTGTCGACTTGGGACGGCGGTGGAACGCCCGGCCAGCCACACCCCAGGTCACTCTCGCTTTGATTGCGATCTCGGTGGCGGTGGGGGTGCTCACCCGCCTGGGCGATCCGCTGGCCGAGGGAGTTGTCGGGCGGGCCGCCGCCGTCGAGGCCCTGACCGATCCCAACCCCCGTCTCATCCAACGGCTGACCATCACCCGGTTTGTCTACAACAATCAGACCGGCGCGCCCATTTACGTCCCCCTCGAATCCCCCAAATCGAAGGTCATTCCCTGGGAAATCTGGCGGCTGGTGAGCCCCATTTTCCTGCACTTCAGCGTGATGCACATCCTGTTCAACATGATGTCGCTGGCCTCGATCGGGCGTCTGTTGGAGGGACGCTATGGATCTCTGTGGATGGCGGTGTTTGTGCTGATCACGGGAATCGGCAGCAATCTGGCACAGTACTTCGTCTCGGGACCCAACTTCGGCGGCATGTCCGGGGTGGTCTACGCCTTGTTCGGTTTTGCCTGGATCCGGGGCTGGTGCGATCCCACCGCGGGGTTTCGCCTGGGGGCCAACTCGGTCTTCATCATGCTGCTGTGGCTGGTGCTTTGTTTTCAGGGTTCACTGGGGAGTGTCGCCAATTTCGCCCATCTCGGCGGTTTGCTGCTGGGGGCCGCCTGGGGTGCGCGGCCTCTGGTCTGGCGTCGCTGACAGGCCCCAGCCCGTCCACACTCCGGCCTCCCATACCCCGGCCTCCCACACACTGTCGACTGGGTTGCCGTGGACGGCAGCGGACTGCGGCACGAATGACGCCGCGGCGCGGTACGGCTGAAACAGACCCGGCCCGATTGGAACGGTCTGGGATCGCTGACTAGACTGACTGAGTGAATGCTCCGCAGGTTCCCTTTCATTCGCGCAGTCGAACAGACCTTCAGAACGGTACTGGCAGAAGTGGGAACCACGCTGGAAACGAGGTGCCCCATGTTTGCGAGTCCATCCTTACCCATGACACGTTGGTATGACCCGCGGAGCCCATTCTCTGTGGTGTTGCTCCTGACGATGTGGGTGGGAGGCCTGGCGTGGGGGCAGGCCGAGGCACCCCCCGCTGCCGCCGCTCCCGACCTGCCTGAACAGGCCGCGGCCGAACCCGCTCCCAATAGCGAACCCATCGGTCAGTTCCTCACTCTGCCCGGCGTGCTCGACGACGCCGCCCTGGGGCGGGTCAGCCGGATGGGCTTGGCTCTGCAGGCCCGGGCCCAACAGGAACAGCGCCGCGCCATCTTGGTCGTGGAGGTGGTGCCCGGGTCGAGCCCGTTTCACCAGGTGCGTGGGTTGGCGAAGTTTCTCTCGGCCGACCTCCCCGGTGTCCGCACGATTGCCTGGGTCCCCGGCAAGGTGACCGGCAACAATGCCATCGTGGCCCTCGCCTGCCAGGAAATTGTCATGGCTCCCGAGGCCGAGTTGGGAGACATCAGCCTCGGCCAACCGCTCGATCCCGATGAACAGGCGTTTGTCGTCAACCTCGCAAACCGCCGCCGCAACAGCTCGCTCAACGAGGCCCTGCTGCTGGGGCTGCTCGATCGTCAGCGCGAGCTGCTGTGGGTCCGGCTCGAACCCCCTGGCGGTGTCCCCGGTGCGGTCGAGACGCGCGTCGTCCTGCGGCCAGGGCTCGAAGACCTGCAGCGCGCGGGGCTGGGTATCCCCGAGGTACGCACCATCAAGGAGGCAGGAACGCCGGGGGTGTTCACCGGCGAACGTTGCCGGGCCCTGCGCATTCTCGCCGCCCACATTGCCGACAATCGACAGAAGGTGGCCGAGCTGTATCAGCTACCCGCCGAAGCGCTGCGCGAGACCGCCATCACCGGGGAACCACCCCGGGCCGTACGGATTGCCATCGACGGTCCCATCGAGCCCCAACTCGAACAGTTCGTCCAACGCCAGATCAACCGGGCCGTGGGGGGTGGGGCCAACCTCATCGTGTTCGTCATCGATTCCCCTGGCGGCATGCTGGGACCCAGCCTCAACCTGGCCTCGACGGTCTCGGAACTGAAACGTCGCAAGGTGCATGCCGTCGCGTGGATTCCCAAGGCGGCCTACAGCGGGGCCGCGATCATCGCCCTGGGCTGCGATGAGATCTATCTCGCCCCCGACGCCACCATCGGCGATGCCGAGCCGATTGAACTGCAGGCCAACGGCCAGTTCGAGCGGGTGCCTGAAAAGCTCGTCAGTGCCCTCGCCCAGCAAATGGAACACCTGGCCGATCTGAAGGGCCGTCCCAAGGCCCTGGCCGCCGCCATGGCCGACAAGGATCTGCGTGTCTTTCAGGTGAAGAACAAGCAGAACGGCAAGATCTGGTACCTCTCTGAGGCCGAGATTCACGCCGCCAAAGAGGAGTGGGAACAGGTGGCCCCCGTCCCCGAATGCGAGAACAACCGGCTGCTGACTGTCTCGGGGAAGCGGGCCCACGAATTGCGGCTGGCCGAGACCCCCGCGACCGATTTCGACGACCTCAAATCCCGGCTCGGCATTCCCTCTGAAGATCTGGTCCCTCTGTCGCAGCGCACGTGGGTCGATACGCTGGTCTTCGTGCTGAACCTGCGGTTTGTGACGGGGCTGCTGCTGTTCGCCGGGGTCGTGGCCCTGTATTTCGAGGCGCATTTCCCCTCGGGATTGTTCGGCATCATCGCGGCGCTCTGCTTCGGACTGTTCTTCTGGAGCAAGTTCCTGGGGGGGAGTGCCGGCTGGCTGGAAGTGCTGCTGTTCCTGCTGGGAGCGGGCTGCCTGGCTCTCGAGATTTTCGTCATTCCCGGGTTTGGAGTGTTTGGCCTGTCGGGCATCCTGCTGA
Organism: Planctomycetaceae bacterium; assembly: GCA_046318755.1. GTDB lineage: Bacteria > Planctomycetota > Planctomycetia > Planctomycetales > Planctomycetaceae > UBA10511. Next base: position 12,773 of record JBKCTR010000134.1, on the reverse strand, counting down.
TCCTGTCGTCGCTGGTTCTGGCGATGCAGACGTTCGTCATCCCTCACACGATGAACGACGTGTATGGCTTTGGCTACGGGGTGCTCACCCTCACCCTGGTGGGGGTGGGCCTCTTGGTGACAGCCGGGCTGGTGGGGCGTTACCTCCCCTCCATTCCGTTCCTCAACCAGATGGTGCTCGAGCCGCCCGGCTTCCACTTTGACGAAGACCGCCCCCGGCTGCGCCCCGACCTGCTTGACGAGCCGGCCAACCCCCTGCTGGTGCGCGATGCCGCCCTGGTGGGTCGACACGGCCAGACCATGACGGTGCTGCGTCCCTCCGGCCGGGCCCGCATCGGCGAAGAGTATCTTGACGTCGTCAGCGAAGGAGTCTTCATCCCCCCCGGCCGCACCGTCGAGGTGATCGAGGTGGTGGGCAATCGAATTGTGGTGCGTGAGAAGACCTGAGCCCGGGTTCGAATCACAAGCGGTCCGGGCTGGTCCGTCTCTTCGATCAATTCGTGCAATTCGTGGAACGATTCGTCCGCGAGTTCACAGCAGGATCAGTCGCCGTGTTTCTCGCGCAACCGGGCCGAGAGCCGGACGATCCAATGAATCCGCTCGAACTCATCGAGCCAGTCCTGCACCACGGCGGCCTGGAGTTCCCGCGGCTCGGCCACCAGGCCGGTCGGGCAGGATGGTCCCAGTTGTGCGGCCGCCATCGCCCGGTACTTCGACAGTGTCCGGTCGCCGTACATCCCCAATTGACAGTCATCCTCAGTGAGGAACAAAACCGCCGGGACCCGCGCCGCTCCACAGACCGACAGTGCCTGTCCCAGATCGGGATGGGCGTCGCGATCGAAGTAACGCACTTGGATCAGGGGCTGCGCGATCTGGAAGTGGTCGAAGATCGGGCATTGGTTCACACAGTCGCCGCACCACGCCCCTGCCAGGCAGATCACCTTGATCTCGCGGGTGAAGCTCGCCAGCAGCGATCGTTGAGCGTCGGTCAGTACGATTTGCTCGTGCACCCCCTGCCAGCGACGGCGTTGGTCTTCTGTGCCGTGCACATGGAGGAAATCGTGGTAACCCAGGCCCGACTGGAATTTTTCGCCGTAGTGGATCATGCAGGGTGCTGACGGAATGTCGCCGAAGGGAACAGAGAGGGGAACCAGACGGGAGGTTCACCTGAGAAATCCGATTCTACACACTGTCGCCCGGCGTGTCGGCCACGCGGGGCTGATGCTGGAACCAGCCCGCCAATTCTTCGGACTGCGCCCGTAGTTTGGCCAGCGCCTCGACAACGCCCCGGGCCTCGTGCAGCGGTTGCAGTAGGACGGGATGATGCAGAGTGAGGATCTGCCGGTCGGCCCGGGATGCCTCGTCGAGCCGGCCGACCGCGCGAAAACGCCGTGAGGAATGGATCTTGTGCAGACCTCGCAGGCCCGGATCGAGAGCCACCCCTTCGGCCCGCAGTGCCAGCGCGAGTTGATCTCGCGTCACACCTCCCCAGGCGGTGGGATCGAACTGAAAGCCCCACTTGTAATAGACCGGCTGACAGTTGGAACCGGGGTGCGGAAATGGCATCAGACCAAGCGCCGGTTCCTGGCGGGCCAGTTCCTGCCGCAACGCGTCAACGTTCTGCAGCCGCTGCCCATGCTGACTGGCCAGCCGCCGCCACTGGGGCAACACAGCGGCCGCCTGCAGTTCCGAGAGGGGATAGGCGTCGTTGCCGCGCTGGGTGTGCAAGCGGATCCGCTGGGCCACATCGGCCCGCCCGGTCAGCACGGCCCCGCCCCGCCCGGCGGTCACCAGTTTGCTGCCGCCAAAACTCAGCGTGGCCACGTCTCCCCACGTTCCCGACACCCGCCCCTGCACGGTGGCCAACGGTGCCTGGCAGGCGTCTTCCAAGAGACCAAGACCGTGCGCGTGGGCCTGTTCCGCCAGCCGCGCCATGTCGACCTGCGCCCCATGCAGATGGGAGGCGACGATGGCTCGGGTCTGGGGAGTGATGGCCGCGGCCACCTGGTCCACGTCCAGCGCCCAGTTGTCGGGCCGCACGTCGACCAGCACCGGCGTCGCCCCCAAGGCCAGCACATCCTGGAAGTTCCCCTTGAAGTCGTACGCGGCGAGGATCACCTCATCGCCCGCGGTCACTCCCAGCCCGCGCAGAGCCAACTCGACCGCGGCCGTCCCACTGCAGGTCAGTTGGACGTGTTCGAGTTGGTGGCTCTCGCGCAAGGCCCCCCGCAGTCGATCGCACCACGGACCGTGGTAGCGCCCCCAAGACCCGTCGGCCAAGACCTCACGCAGCCCCTCGGTCCAGACAGGATCCAGGGGAGGCCAAGTGGGGGGGCCTGTGGGAACCACCGGTGTTCCCCCCAAAATCGCGGCACGTTCGACAGGCATGACACACACGGGCAAAAGCAGACAATGGCTCGAGGAGAGCCCTGTGGATGATGTTAACCGACCGCTCGGAATCGCCCCAGCGGTCACCGCGGCCGCCGCGGTACCGACGACGCCCCGCCACACAGAGGCTATGATCGGGCGACCGGGGAAACACGGTTCAGGAGAATCGGTTCCGGAGGAGACATCGTGCGGAGGGGATGGATGCAACGAACCATTTTGGCCAGTTTGTTCTGCCTGGGCGGGGCTCTGTCGACCCTGTGGTGGCCTCAGGAACAGGGCGAACTCGACCACCCGGCTGGGGTTGAAGCCGAGGCGCAACCTGCTCAACGGGGAGAGCCCGCTTCAGAGGATCGGCAAGATCGGCCAACACCGGCCGATCCGCCGCCCCAGAGAGCGCTTCCCCGGGCCCGGCCCCGTCCCGAGTCGGACCTGGGGACCCAGGATCTCGTGCTGCGAGATGACGACACCCCCAATGCCGTCGAGACCATTCTCGATGTGCTGGACCGTCGCGTGGAGGTGCGCGCCACCGATCAGCCGCTGGTGGACTTTCTCGAGACCCTCGCCCGGACGGGTGAGTTCAACCTGCAGTTGGCGGAACACCTGCTGGCCGATCCCCAGTCGGCGTTGCGCACTCAGCGGGTGACGGTGGCCGAGCCCGAGATTCGGGTGGAGACGGTGCTCGACCGTATTCTCGAGCCAATCGGGCTCGACTGGTGGATCCATGAGGAAGCTCTCACCATCGATCTGCCAGCGGTCATTCTGTCGCATGCGGAAGTGCGCACGTACGACGTGGCCCGGTTGCTGAGACACGGTCACACCCTCGTGGGACTTCAGGCCGTCCTGCAGCGGGCAGGGCTGGATCCGTTTCCCAATTCCAAAGGAACGGTTTACCCCGTCTGCCGGATCACAGGCGGAATCGCGATTCTTGCCGCCCATCAACCCGCGCAGCGAATTGCCGCCGGTTTGCTGGACGAATTCGATCGTCTCGTCGACGATGTGGAAGAGCAGCCCGCACGTGCGCGGGTCATCCATCACGCCCCGACACCTCGAAGCACCGGCGGATTCCCTCTGCGCTTCGCCAGCCAGCACGCCTCGAGGGGCAGACGGCAGTCACACCGCCCCCCCCAATCAAGCCGGCGCCTGTGGCCCGTCGCCGATGGCGAAGATGACGACGCTCCCGATCCCTACCAGCAGATTCTCGACGCTCTCGAGGAGCGACGGGATGTCGACTTCGCGGAGGTTCCCTGGCGAACGGCGGTCGAATCGCTGCTGAAAGAGGCCGAGGTTCCGTATCATTTCGACGAAGGGGCGATTGCGGCCCTCGACCGGGTGCGCGAGCCCGGTGACGACGACCATGCTGCCGATGCGGGGAAAGATTCGGTGGATTCGCCCCAGCCCCACCGGCTCGATCGCGAGCTGCGGCAAACTCCGGTGCGGATGCAGCGTCGGCAAACCCGGCTCGAAGCGATCCTGAACACGATTCTCGATCCCCGCCAGTTGGCTTGGTTGTTGCTCCATGATCGCCTGGTCGTCACCACCGCCAAGCGGGCGGGGCAGATCTTCGAGACCAAGCCTTACGATGTCGCCAACCTGCTCGACTCGGGACATGACGAACTGGAACTGACTGCCGCGATCCGGGAGGCGGTGCTGCGCAACGACAGTGCCGACCTGACGGGGGACTCGCTGGTCATCCGTCAGACGCAACAGTCCCACTGGCGGGTGGCCCAGGTGTTGGCCGAGTTGGATGAACTGGCCGAGCGGGCCGCCCCAACCGAAGACACCCCGCGCCATCACTTCATCTGGAAGGCGTATCGCGTTCCCGACGGAGCGAGCGAAGCGTTGTTGAAGCTGCTGCCGCAGTTGGTCGCCCCCGAGAGCTGGCTGAAAGACCGCGCGGCGAACAGCGATCGGGTGGGGGGTGAACTGCGGGCGGTGCCGGGGCTGTTGTTGGTGAAGCAAACCGCCAGCCGACACAAAGCCATCGAAAGACTGCTCGACCAAACCCCCGCGCCAGCCGACCCCTTCGGGAGGTAAGCGCTCGGGCACGGAGCACACCCGACGGGCCTGCCTATGGCAAACTGTTCCCGCGAATGATGGGGCGGCCTCGGGGACCTCTCCCGAAACACACCGGGAGGATCGGGGCCGCACAACGCATCGTGCCCCGAGGGAGCTCGATCGTACCACGGGTTCGCCGATTCGCCGGTTCACCGGTTTGATTGGGAGGGCAACGCAACGTCACGGCACCCCTCATGTCACACCGTTGGCAACTTCCTTGCCTCGCTGGAACCGTGTGGCTAGGCTCACCAGCCGTGCGTCAAATGCCGCTGTGCCGTCCCCTTCGCTGCCCCCCAATCTCAGGTCGCCCGGTCCATGCCCAAGGTTGTCATCACCGCCAAGATTGCCAAGGAAGGTCCCCACAACAAGATCTTTCATGATCATGGGTTTGATGTGGTCTATCCTTCGCAGGGTTGCGATGTCTTTCAGGAAGACCAGTTGATTGGCGTGCTGCAGGGGGCCGACGCGGTGCTGGCGGGATCCGAGCCGTATACTCCCCGGGTCATCGAAGCGCTGCCGCAACTGCGGACCATCACCCGTGCCGGCGTGGGCTACGATGCCGTCAACCTCGACGCCTGCGACCGGGCCAACATCCCGGTCTGCATCACCCCGGGGGTCAACCACCACTCGGTGGCTGAACACACCATCGCTCTGCTGATGGCGGTGGCCCGGGGGTTTCCTCACCTCGACCGCAAGGTGCGTGTGGGGGAATGGTCGCGCAAGAGCTATCCCCGCGTGATGGGGAAGACGCTGGGCCTGGTGGGATTGGGACGCATCGGGCAGGCGACCGCCACCCGCGGGGTGGGTCTGGGCATGCGGGTGATCGCCCACGAGCCCTATCCCGACCGCGACTTCTGCCAGAAGTGGAACATCGAGCTGGTCGATCTCCACACCGTGCTGGCCCAGGCCGACTTCCTCTCGTTGCACTGCCCCAGTACTCCGGAAAGCCGGCATCTCATCCGCAAAGAGAACATCGAAAAGATGAAGCCGGGGGCCGTGCTGATCAACACCGCCCGGGGGACGCTGGTCAACGAGGCCGATCTGTTCGAGGCGTTGCGGAACCGACGGTTGGCCGCCGCCGGTCTCGACGTCTTCGAGGTCGAGCCGCTGCCCCTCACCAGCCCCCTGCTGACGCTCGACAACGTGCTGGTCAGCGGGCACATCGCCGGTCTCGATGACGATTCGGCCCACGACACGTCCAAGATGTGTGCCGAGATTATCACCGGGCTGCACCAGGGTCGCTGGCCGACCGGTTGCGTGATGAACCTCAAGGGAAAAACCGGCTGGACCTGGTAGCGGGCTGCCGTCCGTCCTGTCGCAGAGCAACACACCCCTGGTCGCCACGCCGGTTTCGCGTCGCGACCGGGGGTGTTGTCATTCCCGGCAACTGGGACGGCCCACTTGGGCGATCCCCGTCGGCCCTACTTCTGGGGATCGAGCTGGTTCCAGAGGAACGTGTAGGCCAGCGACCACATGTAGGCAGCCTGCTTGTTGTCGGCCGCCCCGCCATGGCCCCCCTCGATGTTCTCGTAGTAGAGCACGTCGTGCCCCTGCTCTTTCATCAGCGCCACCATCTTGCGAGCGTGGCCGGGGTGTACCCGGTCGTCGCGGGTCGACGTGGTGAACAGCGTGCGGGGGTACTTCGTCCGCCGGTCCACGTTGTGGTAGGGAGAGAACCCGCGGATGAATTCCCACTCCTCGGCCACATCGGGGTTGCCGTATTCGGCCATCCAGCTCGCTCCCGCCAGCAGTTTGTTGAACCGCCGCATGTCGAGCAGGGGAACCTGGCAGACAATGGCGCCGAACAGATCAGGACGGCGGGTCAGCATGTTCCCCATCAGCAGACCGCCATTGCTGCCCCCCATGGTCCCCAGGTGGGTGGGCGAGGTGACCCCCCGTTTCACCAGGTCTTCCCCCACGGCGATGAAGTCTTCGTACGCCTTGTGCCGGTTCTTTTTGAGAGCCGCCTGGTGCCACTTCGGACCAAACTCCCCTCCCCCGCGGATGTTGGCCACCACGTACACGCCGCCATTCTCGAGCCACGCTGCCCCCACGTTGGGTTGGTAGGTGGGGGTCATCGAGATTTCAAAGCCGCCGTAACCGTACAACAGGGTCGGGTTCCGGCCGTCGAGTTGGAGGGGCTGGCGCGACACCTGGAAGTAGGGAATGCGGGTGCCGTCGGCCGAGACCGCCTCGTACTGGGCGACCGCCAATCCCTTGGTGTCGAAGAACTGCGGATTCTCCTTCAGCTTCTCGGCCGGCCCTTGGCCCAACGTGCCATAAAACAGACTGGTGGGGGTGAGGTAGTCGGTCACCGTCATGAAGTATTCGTCGGTCTCATCGGGATCGATGGGACTGACGCTGACGGAACTGAGCTTGGGGGCCCCGGGAAGTTCCTCGCGCTTCCACTGGCCATTCTCGCGGGTCAGCACGTAGAGCCGGCTGCGCACGTTGTCGAGTTCATTCAGCAGCAGGTGGTTGCGGGTGAAGGCGTAGTCGTCGAGTGACTTCCGGTCGGTCGGCTCGAAGAGCACGTCGAACTTCCGTTCCCCCTTGAGGAATTCTTCGAGGTTCGCCGCCAGCAGCGCCCCGGCAGGGTATTTCTTCCCACCCACCTCCCAGGGGGTTCGCAGTTCGATAAAGATCAGATCGCGGTCGCTCGAGAACTTGGCGTCGTCGGGCTTCTCGATCTTGATCAGCTTGCCGTCCCGTCGCAGGAAGACCTCGGAGGTCCAAAAAGTGACCGCCCGGCTGATCCAATCCCGTTCGTAGCCGGGTTGCTTCGAGCGGGTTCCGGAGACCGAAACATCGGCGGATTGGCCTTCGTAGACGAGGGGAGCGTCTGCAAAGGGGGTGCCCCGTTTCCACTCGCGGACGGTCCGCGGGTAGCCCGAGTCGGTCAGTGAGCCGGGGCCGGTGTCGGTCCCCACGAAGACACTGTCCCGATCGCGCCACCCAATCCGCGTCTTGGCCTCGGGGAGCACGAACCCGTCTTTGACGAATTCCTTTTTCACCACATCGAATTCGCGGGTCACTGTGGCATCGGCCCCCCCGCGCGAGAGAGACAGCAGCACCCGGTCGTAGCCGGGCTTGAGGAAGGCCGCCCCCTTCCAGACCCAGTTCTCCCCTTCCTGCTTCCCCAGTTCGTCCAGGTCGAGCACCGTCTCCCACTCGGGATTCGCCTGGCGGTAGTTGTCGAGCGTGGTCCGCCGCCACAGTCCCCGGCGGTTTTTCGCGTCACGCCAGAAGTTGTAATACCAATCTCCCGCCTTGGAGATCATGGGGATCTTGGCGTTGGAATCGAGGATCTGCAGGATGCGGTCGTTGAACTGCTGGAAGCGGGGGCTTTTGGACAGCTCTCCCGTGCTTTGGCCATTCTGCTGCTTGACCCAGTCGAGGGGCTTGTCTCCCAGCACGTCTTCCAGCCATTGGAACTGGTCTTCTTCGACCGGAGAAGACTGGGCGAAAGCAGCAGTCGGAACAGTCATCAGCAGAACCACCAGCAGGAACGGGCGCAGCATCGCAACTCCCGGAACAGTTGAAACTCAAAGCCTGGAACGTGTTGATCCAGATCGTAGTCCGCGCCGCGGGTGGGGTAAACCAGCCGGCGCGGGCCGGGGGAACGCCGTCGGGTCGTCCCGGGCAACCGCCCGCCGGCCTCCGGCGTTCCGATCCCCGGGCAGCGCAGCAGACCACACGGCAATCCGGTATTTTGTAGACATGCACGACGTTCTTGAAGTTCTGCCGGTGTCGGGCCCCGTCCACGGCACCATCCGTCCTCCCGGTTCGAAAAGCATCACCAACCGCGCGCTGGTGACCGCGGCGTTGGCGCGGGGCGACTCGCGGCTGACCGGGGTTCTCGACAGTCAGGACACCCGGGTGATGCTCGACAGCCTGCAACGGCTGGGGCTGACGTTGCGACACGACCCGGCGACCGCCGTCGTGACCATCACGGGCTGCGCGGGACGCCCGCCCGTCGAGTCGGCCGAGTTGTGGCTGGAAAACAGCGGCACCAGCATCCGCTTCCTTGCCGCCCTCTGCTGTCTGGGGCGGGGAGACTACCGTCTCGATGGGAACGCCCGCATGCGCGAGCGCCCGTTGGGAGATCTGATCGACGCCCTCAATCAACTGGGTGCCCACACCCGCTGCCAGCTCAACAATCGCTGCCCCCCGGTCGAAGTGGCCGCCCAGGGATTTCCCGGGGGACTGGCCCGGGTGGCGAGCGGCATTTCGAGCCAGTACCTGAGTGCGCTGCTGATGGCCGCCCCCGGGGCCGAGCGCGAGGTGACTCTCGAAGTGGCGGGGGAACTGGTCTCCGAGCCGTATGTCGACATGACGATTGGCGTCATGCGGGCGTTTGGAGTGGAGGTCGGTCGCCCCACGCCGGGGGTCTACACGATCGCCCCGCAGACCTATCGCGGCACTTCCTACGACATCGAGCCCGACGCCTCGGCCGCCAGCTACTTCTTTGCCCTGGCCGCGGTGACGGGGGGGCGAGTGACCGTGCAGGGGTTGTCTCATCACGCGCTGCAGGGAGATGTCCACTTTGTGGATGTGTTGGCGCGCATGGGGTGCCGGGTCGAAACCAGTGCGGAGGGGATCACGCTGACCGGGGGCCCGCTGCGGGGAATCGAGGTCGACATGAACGCCATCAGCGACACCGCGCAGACACTGGCGGCGGTCGCCCCGTTTGCCGTGGGGCCGACGACCATCCGCAACATCCCCCATGTCCGCCACAAAGAGACCGACCGCATCGCAGCGGTCGCCACCGAGCTGCGCCGGCTGGGACAGCAGGTCGAGGAATTCCCCGATGGACTCACGATCCATCCCGCCCCCATCACCCCCGCCACGGTCGCCACGTACGACGATCATCGCATGGCGATGAGTTTCGCACTGATCGGCCTGCGAACGCCGGGGGTGAAGATCGCCGATCCCGGCTGCACCCGCAAAACCTATCCGCACTACTTTGAAGACCTCGCGCGACTGTGCGGAATTCGAGAGTTTCCGCGTTCGTAGCCGATTCAGCCCTCTGCGTTTCCGAAGACACGCCCGCCGCCAATCAGCCCGAACGGGACGGACTGGCGCAGGCTCGACCAAGTGCCGGCGGTCTCCCATGACGGGGGCACCCGACCGATCCCGCAGCCCAAGAGGGGCCACACAAGAATCGGGCAGTCTCCCCGGCATTCGGGAGCCTGCCCAGAGCCAGGAGTACGACAGATGAAAGTGGTCATTGTGGGTGGAGTGGCGGGAGGGGCGTCGGCGGCGACGCGCGCCCGGCGGTTGTCGGAGCAGGCCGAGATTGTGCTGCTCGAACGGGGCCCGGATGTCTCGTTCGCCAATTGCGGTCTCCCCTATTACGTGGGGCAGGAGATTGTCGAGCGGGGGAAATTGCTGGTGACCACTCCCGCCCGGCTGCGGGCCCGATTCCGGCTCGATGTGCGCACCCAGACCGAGGCGGTGGCGATCGATCGCGCGGCCCACACCGTGAAGCTGCGGAACGTGGCGACCGGGGCCGAGTCGGTCGAAACATACGACCGACTGATCCTCGCCCCCGGGGCCGCTCCCATCCGCCCGCCGTTGCCCGGCCTTGACCTGCCCGGCATCCACACCCTGCGCAACCTGGCCGACGTCGACCGCATCAAGAGTGCGGTCGATGCCCTGCTGACGGCCACGCCCGCTGGAACTGCTCCGCGCGCGATCATCGTGGGGGCCGGGTTCATTGGTCTGGAACTGGTCGAGAATCTCGTGCGTCGCGGTGTGCACTGCACGGTGGTTGAATTGCAGGATCAGGTGTTGCCCCCCTTTGACCGGGAGATGACCACCCCCATTGCCGAGACTCTGGCCCGTCACGGGGTGGAGGTCCGCCTGCAGGAGGCGGCGGAGGGATTCGAAGCCGCACCGGCCGGCATCCGCATTCGGCTCAAATCGGGGCAGACGCTCGACGGTCATCTGGTCATCCTGGGGGTGGGAGTCCGCCCCGAAAACCGGCTGGCGGTTGAGGCGGGGCTGGAAGTCGGTCCGCGTGGGGGCATTCGCGTGAATGAATCGCTCCAGACAAGTGACCCGCACATTTATGCCGTGGGCGATGCCATCGAGGTGCGCGATCCGGTCACCGGGACAGCCACCCAGGTTCCGCTGGCGGGACCGGCCAATCGCCAGGGCCGTCTGGCCGCCAATCACATCTTCGGCCAGCCGGCCCACTACCGCGGGACGCAGGGGACCGCCATCGTGCGGGTGTTCGACCGCATCGCGGCCTGCACCGGGGCGGCCGAGAAGACTCTGCAGCGGGCCCAGCTCGCGTACCGCAAGGTCTACATCCACCCCATGAACCACGCCGGGTATTACCCGGGGGCCGAGCAGATGACTCTCAAGCTGCTGTTCGATCCGCAGACGGGACGCATTCTGGGGGCACAGGGGGTGGGTGGCGACGGGGTCGACAAGCGGATCGATGTACTGGCGATGGCTCTGCAGGCGGGACTGACCGTCACGCAACTGGAAGAGGCCGAGTTGTGTTACTCGCCCCAGTTTGGCTCGGCCAAGGACCCGGTGAATATGCTGGGGTTCGTGGCGTCAGGACTGTTGCGGGGCGAGCATCCGCAGCTCGATCTCGACGCGGTGCTGGCCCTGCCCGCAGCCCAACGCCCCCTGCTGCTCGACGTGCGGACGGTCGAAGAGTTCTCGCAGGGAACGTTGCCGGGGGCGGTGAACATTCCCGTCGATGACCTGCGGACCCGGCTGAACGAACTGCCCCGCGACCGCCCCATCGCCGCGTTCTGCCAAGTGGGCCAGCGGGGCTACCTCGCCACCCGAATTCTGCTGCAGCACGGGTTCGATGTGCGGAACATCGGCGGAGGCTACAAGACCTACCGCCTGTTCGTCCCCCCGCAGACCGAGCCTGCGAAGTCAGCGCCCGCCCGGTAATCGGGCAATGCCGCGGGGCCTGCCGATCAACGACCGTCAGCAGCCCGGCCCGGCCTTACCGGCTGGCGTGGTCCGGCGGCCCGACTACGCCTCGGTTCCCGTGGCGGTCGCGGGACCGTCGTCCGCGTGGTTGGCGTCGTCGGTCTCTGTGGGGGGAAGCTGCAGGATGACGGGAGACTCCCCCTCGGCCACGGCGTCGAACTCGGCCCCGGCGGCTGGAGCCATCTCGGCGGCGGCCGGAGCGATCGCGTCAGATTCCCCGAGGGGAGTGGCCTCTCCGGGGGTGGCTTCAGTGCCGTTGGTCGCGGGGGCCGTTCCGTCTGTCGGTTCGGTGGCGGTCTGTTCCAGCGGGGGGAGAATCCAGATCTCGCGGTAGGCGATCGGCTGCTCGGCCCGGTACTTCTGGTGCCGCAGCAGTTCGAGAATCGCCAGAAAGATCCCAGTGATGCGGCTGCGTGAATACGCCCCTGCGAAGAACGAGCTGAATGAACAACGGCCTTCTTCGGCCACGCGCTGTTTGATCTGCTCGATGTAGACGGCGATGGGGGTGTCGTCGTAGATGACCTTGGTGGGGGCCGCCTCGGAATTCTTCCGCAACACCCGCGAAAGGGCGCTGACCAGGTCCCACAATTCGACCTCCTTGAAGAGGTCTTGCGAGGGATCTCCTGTGCCGCGGGGGCGGTCGTCCGACATCCGGGGGAACCGCTGCTGCCACAACGCGGCCTGTTCCTCCAGTTGCTGGGCGGCTTCCTTGAACCGTTTGTACTCGAGCAGTTGCTGCACGAGTTCGGACCGCGGATCTTCGTCGCGCTCGACGATCTCGGGGGTCACCTCGTCCTGCGGCAGCACCATCCGGCTCTTGATCTCAACCAGGGTGCTCGCCACGACGACGAATTCCCCAATGAAATCGAGATCGAGAATCTGGAGAACTTCGAGAAACTCCACAAACTGGGCGGTGATCACCGCCATGGGCAGATCGAGAATCTCGACCTCTTCCCGCCGGACGAGGTACAGCAGCAGATCGAGGGGGCCGCAGAAGCCATCCAGCTCGACGCGGTAATCCGCAAGTTCCTGCTGCGTCATGAGTTGTGCCGAATCTCGAAGTGGAGGGCAGGAGAGTGCGCAGCCCATGCCGGCACCCGACACACTTTCTATCGACCCCCACGCCCCACGGGGATGAGTTCCCCCGCCGGCCTTGCCGACTGCGTCGACTCTGCGGCGCATTCGCCCGGCCCTGGCGTTGGTCTCCAAGCAGTCAATCTGGAGGCCGGCAACTCGCCCCGGGTCCCGAAGGCAGCCTCTGTGCGCCGTAACCGGGGGCCAATCTGGCCGCCCGCACTGGCCCTCAGGGTGATCCAGCGACTTCACCGCGAAGTGCATTCGCATACCGGCTGGGGCAACACATCGATG
>JBKCTR010000133.1:0-8952 GCA_046318755.1 Planctomycetaceae bacterium | reverse complement strand
CCCAGCCGCGCTGCGCCCCGCCCGCTCCCCTCCCCCTCGCGACGGGTCTCCCCTTCGTCGCCCTCGCGCTGGGATGTCTCGTTCCGGGGTGTCTCGTCCCGCGGCACCTCGTTGGGGGCGGTCGCCTGCAGTCGTCCGCCTCCCCCTTCCCCGCTCGGCGGTCGTTTCTCTTTGACCACCCGCTGCCGGGGCCAACTCCAAAGTCCGCCGCCGTAAATCAACCCGGGCGATCCGAACCGTCAGCCAATCTCCCAGCCGCCACCTCTCCCCCGAGCGTTTCGACACCAGCGATTGCGTTTCCGCGTCGAAGGCAGATCCCCCGCCCGCAAGGTGTTCCAATTTCAGCAGTCCCTCCACCGGCACGAAGTCCAGCCGCAGGAACAGTCCCAGCGGCGACACCCCCAGCACCTGCCCCCGACAGACACGCCCCCGGTGTTCCTGCAGGTACCGCAGCAGTCGCAACCGAGTTGCCATCCGCTCGGCCCGTTCCGCCCGCCGTTCCGTAAAAGAACAGTCCTCCCCCAACCGCTCGAAATCCTCGGCCCGATCTGGCTTCGGCCCGGAAAGCCGCCCCCCCAGAAGAGTGATCAATTGGCGGTGGACGACCAGGTCGGGATAGCGGCGGATCGGACTGGTGAAATGGCAATACTCATCCAATGCCAAGGCGAAATGCCCCTCCAGCCGGGGAGAGTAATGGGCTTGGCTCTGGCTGCGCAGCACTGCCTGATGGATGGCTGGTTCACACCCCCTGCCACGGGCCAGTTCCAGCAGCCTCAGCAGGTCGTCCCGCCCCGCCATCCGGCGAATGGGGCAGTCGACAGCCCGCGCGAACCGCAGCAATCCCTGCATTCGCTGCGGCTCGGGGGCCGGATGCGTCCGCCCCAGAAACGGAACCCGGGCCGCCGCCAGTTGCCGGGCCACCGCGGTGTTCGCCAGGAGCATGCAGTCTTCGATCAGCCGATGGCTTTCGTCATGAGGGACCAGGTGCGCCCCCTGGACCTGCCCCTCCGCCCCCCAGTCGATGCGAACCTCGGGCAAATCGAGTTCAATCGCGCCGCGGGAGAGGCGGCGCCGATGCAACTGCTTGGCCAGACTGCGCAGGTCGCGCAGCAGATTCCAGATTTCCTCTGGCAGACTGGGGGGACGTCGCTGGGCAGAGAAAACCGCCGTCACCTCTTCATAGGTCAGTCTCCGGGCGACCCGAATCGCACTGCGATAGCATTCGGAAGAGACCAGAGTCCCCTCCGGCCCCACCCGCATCTCAACCGTCACGGTGTAGCGGACCCGCCCGGCTTGCAAGCTGGCCAGGGCGTTGGAAAGAACTTCGGGCAGCATCGGCAAGACCCGCCCCGGAAGGTACACGCTGGTCCCCCGCAGACGCGCTTCCTGGTCAATTACTCCTCCCGCAGGGACGAACCACGAAACATCGGCGATGTGCACCCACAGCCGCCAAGAACCATCCGCCATTTGTTCGACCGACACCGCGTCGTCAAAGTCGCGCGCATCGGTGGGGTCGATCGTGATGGTGAGAAGATCCGTGAGGTCACGTCGGCCCTCCAGCTCGGTTTCGTCGAACTGTGTGGCGAGGCGGGCGGCCTCATCCAGGACCACTTCGGGAAAGCGATCTGGCAGACCCAACTCGTGAATCACTGTCGCAATTTCGATCCCCGGGGTGGACGGCGGCCCCATCACATCGATCACCACCGCCTCTCCCTGGTCGTCGCCGACGGGAGACCTCAAGACTTCCACCACCACCTTGTCCCCCGGACGCATGGGGAGACGGCCTGGATCGGCAAGGGCCACCGCCGGGCCACCGTGATCCCCATCGACCAACACGAAGCGTGCCCCATCCCGCTCCAGATAGGTTCCCGCCTGACGGGTGGAACCGCTGCGCACCACTTCCACCAGCCGCGCCGGCGCGGGGCGCTGACCACGCTTGGGCCGCCACTCGAACAGCACCAGATCCCCATCGCGGACCCGCTGGGCATCGCTCGGGTCGAGTGGCAGGCGCTCGCGCTCTGCCTGTGGGGGCCAGGGCTGGCCCGGCTGGGGCAACAGCCAGCCGCGCCCTGGAACCCGCATCCGCACGATCCCCCGAAACGACTGGGTTCGAGCAGGCAACTGCACCCGCCCAGGTCCCCTCCGCTGCAGGCGGCCGGTGGCGAGCAGTTTGTCGAGCACTTGCTCGAGACCGCGTCTCTGCCGCGGTCCGAGGTTCAGTTGCGCCTCCAAATCGACTGTCAATAGGCCCGCGGAACCTGCCCCCCGCAACAACCGCAGAACATCTTCTTCCAGGTTCCGTGCCATGATGGTTCCATTCTACTGGACGCAAGGGCCGATTGAAGAGCGCCAGGAACGAACGCGCTGATCTGAGTTTGACCATTCGGGCGGGGAATCGCTCATCTCCCGACTGCGAACTGGACAACTTCTTGGTCTCCCCACCCGCATGTCGATGGCAATTGATTTTCACCCCCACTCTAAATAGCATTGATTCTTCCGGCAGCAGACCTCGCCGACGACTAGGAGACGGTCGGTTGACCACGTCCACCCGAATCCGCCCCGAGGTCCCCCAGCAGGCACAATGCGGCCCAAGTCGATCGAGGAATTCACCGATCTGCTGCGGCGAAGCCGGCTCCTCACCGAGGAGGAACTGGCCAGTCTGCCCAAACTGGGAGCGGTCAGTTGTGATCAACTGGCCCGACGTCTCGTCCGGAAAGGCTGGCTGACCAAATGGCAGGCCCTGACTCTACTGGAGGGGCGCAATCAGTTCTTTATTGGCAAGTACAAACTTCTGGAGTTGATTGGGTCCGGGGGGATGGGGGCGGTCTTCAAGGCGATCCAGCCCGAGATCGGCCGAGTCGTGGCGGTCAAAGTGCTGAAGCCCAAGTCGCTCAAAAAGGCCACTGGGCTCCCCCGCTTCCTCAGGGAAATTGAATCGGCTGCCTCTCTCGACCACCCCAACATCGTACGGGCCTACGATGCCGATGAGGTCAATGGCACCTATCTGCTGGTGATGGAGTACATTGAGGGTCGGGACCTCAAAAACTACATCACATCACGGCAGCCAATGACCCTCCCCTGGATCTGCGAATGCATCCGCCAGGCGGCCCTCGGGCTGCAGCATGCCGCTGACCAGGGAATGGTGCACCGGGATATCAAGCCGGCCAACCTGATCGTCTGCCAGACCGATTCTCAGGTGCATCCCATCGTCAAGATCCTCGATTTTGGACTGGCCCGGTTTGTCAGCGAAACCGAGGAGGATGGCGGACTCACTCGCGAGGGCCAGGCGGTCGGAACTCCCGATTACATCGCCCCGGAACAGGCACAGAATTCCCGTTCCGCCGACGTACGAGCCGACATCTACAGCCTGGGCTGCACCTTCCATGAGATGCTGACTGGCCAGATTCCGTTTCCGGTTGAGAATCTGACCGAGAAACTGCTGCAGCGGGTCACCAGGGAAGTTCCCCGTGTGCGTACGTTGCGACCAGACATCCCTCAGGAGATCGACGACCTCGTCGCCCGAATGGTTCGCCGCAACCCGGCGGAACGGTTCCAGACCCCGGTGGAACTCGCCACCGCCCTGCTGCCGCATTCTCTGATGGGTCAGTCCCGCCCCAAGGGCTCTGAAGCCCCCCCCGATGCTGACGAGGGCAACTCCGACTGGAACCTGGCGTCTCAGGATTTTCAGAAGTTCCTCGTCACACTGGACGACGACACGTCCTCGTCCGATTCACCCCGATCGATGGACGCTCCCCGAAAACAGTCCTCCTCCGGATTGATCCGAACTCCGTGGGCGTTCCTCGACCGCTGGCACAAACTGCCTCTGGTGGCGGTAGCGGCCGTTCTGCTGCTGGGCGGCTATCTCCTGTACTCGCCCTCCACACAGCCCAAACCTGGGGCCGCCGGGACCCGCCCTTCCAGTTCGCGCGAACCGATGCGCAAGCTCATCCCAGCCACCAGGATCGCCCCTCCAGCCTTTCTGGCCGATTTGCTGGAAGCGGGAATCGCTCTGTCGGTGGTGACTTCCGAGGAGACTCCCGACGCCACCCTCTGGCCCATCCCCGGCCCCAACAAGACACCCCGGTTTGTGGTGCAGGTCGAAAGCCCCGAGAAACTTCCCGCTGCCCCCGAGAAAATCGTCGGGTTGACGGCGTCGGTCTCACCCCTTGTGACCAACGAGACACTCCGCATCCTGACCCGGCTCCCCAATCTCGAATCGGTCAGTCTGAAGGGCTGTGCCAATCTGAACGACGGCTCTTTGTCGGAGATCGGAAAACTTCACTCGCTGCAACAGCTCTCTCTCGAAGATATCCCCATCACCGACAAAGGACTGATTGAGCTCAAAGCCCTCAGCCAGCTCCGCTCCCTGACGTTGCAACGCAACCGCCTCAACGGCTCCGGACTCAGAAATCTCTCCGGCCTCCACAACCTCACTGCGCTCTCGCTCAATTTCAACAGGCTGAATTCTGCCGGATTCCAACAACTGTCCGAATTGACCTCGCTGGAGTTTCTGTCACTCAATGGTGTGAGCGCCGGATTGAACGATCTCCGCCAACTCGCCCGACTCCCTCACCTGAAAACTCTCCAACTCAAGTCCACGGCGATGTCCAGCCAGACCATCGAAGAACTGCGGTCCGCCCTCCCCAAGGTGACCGTAGAACCCTGACGGCCTCGCCGCGATGCCGCGGCCTCAGTCACGCGAGGCGCGCGGGCCCTCGCCAACTCGGGCGCGCACCAGCCAGCCAATGGCTCAGGAATTGTCCGCCGATTTGGGTTGTCCAAGCAGTGACCTGATCCCGCACTGTCCGCGGCCACACCGGGCCCCCCGCCGCCGGAGGTCCCCCGTCCCACCGGCGGCGTCTGTCGCGGTGACTTCCGCACAGGGGAGGGGAACCAACTCTCGCACCGCGGCAAAGGCTTACGGTCCAACCTTCGTGGGAACCTTGGCCAAATCGGCCGCCTTGCGATCCCGAATCAGGTTCTCCACCGCCACGACCGCCTCAGCGACCGGCACTCGCTGCGAGGCCGCCTCCCACCGCCAGCGGACCTCCACCTGCCCGTCTTTGAGACCTTTCCCGCCAATCACCACCCGCAGCGGAATGCCAATCAGGTCGGCATCCTTGAACTTCACTCCGGCCCGGGCATCGCGGTCGTCCATCAAGACGTCCACACCGCGGTTTTGCAGTTCGCGGTAGGTCTTCTCGGCAATCTCCATAGTCTCGGGGTCGGTCACATTCAGCGGAATCACCAACACCTCATACGGGGCGATCGACAAAGGCCAGATCAACCCGTTCTCGTCGAAACTCGTCTCGCATAACGCGGCGACAATCCGGTTCACTCCGATGCCATAGCACCCCATGATCATCGGGTTCAGACTCTCTTTCTCGTCGAGGTATTCCGCCTTCAACGACACGCTGTACTTCGTCCCCAACTTGAACACGTGCCCGACTTCGATGCCGTGCACCAGTTCCAATGTGCCTCCGCACCGCGGGCAGGGATCTTGCCCCGCCGCCATTCTCAGGTCGTGGGTTGTCTCGACCTGATAGTCGCGGCCAATGTTCACCCCCGTGGTGTGCACGTCGGCTTCATTCCCCCCCGTGACGGCATCTACGAGATCGGCCACGTCGTGGTCAACCAGCAACCGACAATGGATTCCCACAGGACCAGCAAAACCCACCGGCGCGCCGGTCACCTTCTGAATGGTCGCCGCGTCAGCCAACTCGACCGACTGCCCCCCCGCCGCTCGCCGCACCTTGGCCTCGTTGGCCTCGTGGTCACCCCGAATCAACACCGCCACCGGCGTTTCGTCCACCTTGTAGATCAGCGTCTTGATCATTCGTTCGGGAGTCGTCTTCAACATCCGGCTCACCTGCTCGATGCTGGTGGCGTTTGGGGTCGAGACGCGGTTCAACGCCGCAGAGCCTTTCGACTGCGGCGACGATCGCGGAACCCGCCCCGTCTCGGCACGTTCCAGGTTGGCCGCGTAGTTGCAGGCCGGACAGTGAACAATTCGATCTTCGCCGTTGTTCGCGGGCACCATGAACTCGTGTGAGGCATCCCCACCAATGGGCCCGCTTTCGGCCTCCACCGGCAGGTACTTCAACCCCGCCCGGGCGAAAACTCGACAATAGGCGTGGTACATCGCATCGTACACCGAGTTCAACTGTTCCAGACTGGTTCCAAAACTGTACGCATCCTTCATCAGGAACTCGCTGGTCCGCAGCACGCCAAACCGGGGCCGTTCTTCGTTCCGGAACTTCGTCTGGATTTGGTAGACGCAAAGTGGCAGTTGGCGGTACGAGTTGACATGCCGGGCGATCAGGTCGGTGACCACTTCCTCATGAGTGGGCCCCAGCGCCACATGCACGCGCCGATCTCCACGGGTGATGTGAAAGTTGATCAGCACATTCCCGAAAGCCGATTTCCGCCCTGTCCGTTCAAACAGATCAATCGGCTGCAACGCCGGCATGAACAGCTCGATGGCTCCCGCCCGATCCATCTCCTCTCGCACGATCGCCTCGGCCTTGCGCACGGCGCGCCAGCCGAGGGGCAGATAGGTGTAGGCCCCCGCCATCAACTGACGAATGAGTCCCGCCCGCAGCATCAACTGATGACTGGGGATCTCGGCATCGGAGGGGTTTTCCTTCATCGTGGGGATGAACGTCTTCGACCAGCGCACGTGCGGAGCCTCGCAGGGGTTCGTAAAGAGGAGCCAACTGTTGACCGGTGAGGAGTGTAGCAGGTGCGACCCGTGGCGCAACCCGGGATTTCGCCGCGTGATCCAGTTGAAAATTTTGTGAACGCATGCCGACCGATCAGTTGACTTCTGCACGATCGTATATTACTATTCGAATGCGCTTCCGATTTGCGGCGAATCGTCGCCGCCTCGGCGGAGCCGACCGGGCCCAACGGTGATTCAGGCTTTTCAGCCACCAGGCGGTGGCGAGCCTCATTCACAGCGGGGGTTCAGTTCGTGACACTCACTCCAGCAACCTCTCCCTCAGATCACAACGGCCACTCCACAGACGGTGAACAGCCACGCTGCGGTGAACAGCCAAGACTGTTGCACCCCAGCGGAATGCTGAACCCCACCGCTCTGTAGAACTCGCGTGTTCTGAGACAGCCCAGCCGGAAACCAACCTGCCTAAAACCGACACGTGGACACCAGACGTGGACACACAGCGTGGTGACCAAATCACACGGTTCACCACACACAGCATCACGTTGTGTGGCTGTTCGCATCGGTCTGCTGGCAGCAGACTCAATCTCTGGGTCGGTGGTTGGCCAAGGTTTGGCTTTGGGGGAGTGGCGGCACAGTCCGGGGAAGCGGCCATTCGGCAGCATCCCAAATGCCACAAGCGATCAGCTCGGCCACGGGCGAACTGATTGGTTTGAGGGGGTTGGAGCGAAGCGGTACGAGTCTGGCCTGGGTTGCGGGAATCCCTGGCGCGATACCTCTTTTGGAGAACAGGAAGGAACGATGGTCGACAAGTCCATTCTCACAGCAAAACAACGGGCGATTTACGACTTCATCAAGGACAAGATCATGGTCCGCGGCTACGGTCCCACCGTCCGCGAGATCGGAGCGGGCTTCAAGATCAAGTCCCCCAACGGGGTCATGTGCCATCTGAAGGCGCTCGAGAAAAAGGGGTTGATCACCCGCGAGTCGGGAATGTCCCGTGCGATTCAGCTCACCGAGCCGCTGAACCGCATGGCACTTCCACTGCACGGCCGCATCGCCGCTGGCAGCCCGATTCAGGCCATTGAGCAACAGGACCACGTCGACTTTGGTCCGCTGTTCGAAGGAGAGGGCCAATTCTGCCTGCGGGTCACCGGGAACTCGATGATCGACGCCCAAATTGCGGACGGCGACTATGTGGTCGTTCGCAAACAGCGCACCGCCCGCGATGGCGAAATCGTGGTGGCCCTGTTGAATGGCGAAGAAGCCACTCTGAAGCGGTTCTTCAAAGAGCCGAATCGGGTGCGTCTGGAACCGGCCAACTCCACCATGCAGCCCATTTATTCAGCGCATGTCGACATCCTGGGAGTCGTCTCGGGAGTGATCCGCAAGTACTAATCTCGGAAGGGACGAGCCACTGAGCGGCCTGACCCGCAGCCAAACCCACTGTGGCCAAACCCACTGTGGCCAAACCCACTGTGGCCTTCCCATCTCCACACCGAGCGACAGCAGGCTCGTGCGATGATTCCTGGCTGTTCAGCCAGTTTGGTCGCCTGTTCGGTCTCGCCAGCCAAGCGTCCAGCCCGGCGACGACTCACTTCGTTCGATCATCTCGATCGCCGTTGAGTGTCGCCGGGGCCGGACGTCCTCCCCAGCCACCCCCGCGGTGGCAGGCCCCGCCCCGTCGCAAATCCCTGCCGCTCATCCCGGCATGCCCCCCCAGCTCCTCCATGCGAGCCCTCGCCCCCTCTGGGTCAATGACTCCGACATGGATGGGTGTGTGATTCCCCGCCGTGGATCACCCATCCAGTCACTTGATGCTCGACCCAGTCATTTGATCTTCAACAGTGTCACCGGCTGCCGCTCTCGACTGAACTTCCGGCCCAGAGCGGGTGTCATTCCCATCCACTGGCGACGGGTTGTTCGCCCGAACAATCGCGCCGCCCCGCAGTTTGGCCTGCCCCTGCATCACGGCGCTCTCCCTCGACTCGACTTGGCCCAACGCCGCCGCACACGCTAGAATTTTCAAGTAGTTGCATCGAGAGACCGCAGCGAGCAGCGGGAACTCCTCCTTCGCCGGCCCGCCTGTTCAGCAACAACGTTCCTGGAGAGGCACACTCGTTTTCTCAAGCCTGTCCCCGTAGCTCAGTTGGATAGAGCGGCGGTTTCCTAAACCGCCAAGAGGGGTCTAAGTGGCCCCCAAGTCGCCCCCAAGAGTGCATTTTTCAGCCTGAAATCATCGCGTTTTCTTGAAAAACTGGGCCGGAAAACGG
>JBKCTR010000132.1:0-3731 GCA_046318755.1 Planctomycetaceae bacterium | reverse complement strand
GCTTGTCTGGATGGTGAACGAGGTCTCCGCTGGGACCTTCAGACCGACCCCCGGCCTGCGCAGCATGGCGGACCAAAGCGACGGCCGCACGCGTCTCTGCCATCCCTCAGTGGCGACCTGATTCACCGATCCGCACAAGGCGGATGGGGTCTTGGCCGATCGCACGAGAACCGGTTAGCCACAGACCTGCTTCACCATGGGCTCAAGGCCCATGGGGTCGGTTTCGAGGTGCGGGCCGATGGTGAGGCAGGCAGCGTCTCGGGCGGGTCTTGCACGTCGCTCTCCACACGCGGCCGAGTGCGCCGCAACACCGAGGACAGCCCCACCGAAGACCGTGAAACCCACCTCCGCAATACCGCGGACCACAACACCGCCCCGGACACGTCCCCGACCCCATCCGCCTCGTGCGGATGGTGAAGCAGGTCTGTGGCTAGAAAAATGCGTATTCGACCGGCAGGACCCCATCCAGCTTGTCTGGATGGTGAACGAGGTCTCCGCTGGGACCTGCAGACCGACACCCGGCCTGCGCAGCATGGCGGACCAAAGCGACGGCCGCACGCGTCTCTGCCATCCCTCAGTGGCGACCTGATTCACCGATCCGCACAAGGCGGATGGGGTCTGCGATCGTTGAGCGGGTGGCTGGCTAGCCACAGACCTGCTTCACCATGGGCACAAGGCCAATGGGGTCGGTTTTGTGATGCGGGCGGATGGTGAAGCACGCAGCGTCTCGGGCAGGTCATGCACGACGCTCGCCACACTCGGCCGAGTGGGCCGCAACACCGAGGACTGCAACACCGAAGACCGTGAAACCCAAGTCCGCAATACCGCGGACCACAACACCGCCCCGGACACGTCTCCGACCCCATCCGCCTCGGGGTCTGTCGATTTAGTCGTAGCCGAAACCCGAATCCAACGCGAAACGACGATGGGGTAGCTCTCGGTGACCGGTGGCGGCGCGAATTGGAGGCAGTGCTCGCGATATGACGCAATCCAAGCGGGTACAGATTGCCCCAAGTGCCCAGATTCAGTCGGTTTTCGCCGCTCTCGGTTTTGCGACGACGTTTTTGCCCCGCAGGTGTCGGCCCAGTTTGCTCACATTGCTGGTCAGACACGCCCACCTCCACTCCATCTTCACTTTGTCGAGGCCCCTCAGCAGGAACTGCCGGAGGCCCAAGATCTGTTTGATGAATGCGAAGGGCGTTTCGGCGGTCTGCATGCGCTTCTTGTAGATTGCTTTCGCCTGATCACTCCGCATTCGTTTCGCATGACGTTCTCGGTCATCGGTATACGCATCACGCGTGATGGAACGGACTCCCGACGTGGACCGATCCGTGATGCACCTGGAGGCCAGAGGACAGCCTTCGCAGCTTTCGCAACGATAGAGCATCAGTACCAGTTTTCGGCCATGCTGACGGTCTGTCTTGCGTTCATCGAACGGTAGGGAACGGCCCATCGGACAGAAGTAGACATCCTGTTTGGGGTCATACACAAAACAGGATTTATCAAGCCGTTTCATTTGAGGACTCATCGGCAGTTGGGACCAGGCTGCCTCCGGGACCGGTTGTGTCGGATCATCGCGCATCGCGGGATTCGACTTGGGTTCCGGCAATGACAGTGGCGAATACAGCTCGATTCCAAGCTGTTCCAATACGACGATGTTCTCGCCTGTCGAAAAGGCCCCATCGGCCAAGATCCGTTCCGGTTTCTGCTGGAACTCGGCTTCGATGCGACCGACACTGGGAACCAACTCGTGGTTCTCATTCTGGGTGTTCAAGACGTCAGCGTCGAGAATGTAACCACCGAGGGATTCGGTGGCGACAACCGGATTGTAATTCACGGCATAACCACCTTCCTTGTTCGCCATGACCCGGGCGTCGGGATCAGTCTTGGGGATCTGGGCGGGATTTCGTTTGGGATCGATACCCTCCTTGCGACGGTTGTTGTCCGCGTCACAACACTTCTCTCGAATCTGCTTCAGAAGTTCCCGTCGCTCTTTCAGATTGGCAAGGTGGGGCGGAAGTTGAGTGGGCGCGGTCGTCGCCTCCGTATCGTTCTGGGCCATTTCGGCGAGCGATGTTTCAAACTCCTTGGTCAGTCGGCCGATCTCCAGCTCGACCTTTTCCGCAGTCCAGGTCTCATAGCGGCCATTATTCGCCTTCACGCGCGTCCCATCGAAGCCGACCTCGGTCAGGTTCAGGGCTCCTGCATGCCAGGCGATCCGAATCACCTGACGAAATAGGTCCCGCAGTTCACCGTCGAACTTGGTGCGAAACTCGCAGATTGTCGAATGGTCTGGACGGCGTCCTTCCAACAGCCAGATGAAATCGAGTGAATGGCTGGCCGCGTGCTCCAGGCGACGACTGGATCGAACCTGGTTTCGCAGACCATACAGCAGCAGCCCCGCCAAGACTTTCGGATGCAGCGGAGGCTGGCCGACGCGACCGTGGTATCGGGCCTCCCAGGCTGACCAATCACACAGATCGAGCACCTCGGCGAACAGCCGGACCTGATGGTCGGGAGGGATCATCGAGTCGATCGTGGTGGGAAACAAAACGATCTGCTCGCGGGGCTGGGGAGCTTTCGCCCAATAATCGGACATTGGCAGAGAGTCGGAAGTGGTGGCTGCGATCGGCGATGCTGTTGTACGCTTCCATTATACTGCAGTACACGCGGTTGGTCAAGGGGAAAGAGCGATTCTGGACTAAATCGACAGACCCCAAGGTCGGTGGGGTCTTCATCGGCCGGCGTTTTGCGCCAGTCACCTGGGATATAGAAGATGCCATCGGGGCGAATCGACTTGTGCGGGAGAGTGAGCGTACGGATCGTGAGGGGCCTCCGACCGCATGGGAAGACGGCGGAAACGCCGTACTCCAGGTCAGGGATTGGCCGCAGGTTTTTGGACCGACGGGTGGAAAATCGATCGCGCGTTTCCAGATGCGCACCGCGGGCACTTTCCGGCCCGATTTTTCTTCGGGACAATTGAGGTTGAGGGAGCCGTGTTGCGACAGGTCAGGTGCCGTGATGAGTGAGTGGGAGGAAGGATACAGGGCGAGCGGGGTGCGCGAGGAAATGCCTCGGTGCACGTCGGTCGCGGTTCCTTCGCCCGAGCTGGCCCGGGCCCGGCTGATTGCGTTGGCCGAGCGGTTTTTGAGGCGGCAATTGGATTTGATCGGGGGGGTGATCGAAGAGGTCACCCTCAAGAATGCGCTCTATCGGATGGGAATTGAGTGGCGGTATGCCGAGGAGGTGCTGGACCGGCCCGAGTTTGCCTCGATCTATGAGCAGACGCATTTGGGTCCGGTGCGATTGTTGGGTCGGTGCGACGCGGTGCGGGCCCGGCAGCGAAGTGCGACGAAGCGGCCGCTACGGGTTTCGAAGCCATATCAGCCGGGGCGGAAGCGCCGGTTGTCGTCGTTTTTGGGCTGTAGCCCGTTGAAGCGGTTTTTTCTGGCGATGCTGGAACTGGCCCGCAACTGTCCGATTTTTGGGTGGGGTCCATCGCGGGCCGATCCGGGGTGGGCCGAGGCGTTGCTGAAGCCGATCAAGGTCCGGCACCCGAAGATCAGCGCCGACGCTCCCCCCTGGCAGCGGCGGATGCAGCAGGAGGCGTTTTCGGTCGGGCTGCTGCACGAATACAACGATGCGCTGGACGAACTGTGGGGTTATGACCCAGTCGTCACCCGGCACCTCGAAGACATGGCCTGCCGTCCGCTGCGGTACGAAGACCCTGC
>JBKCTR010000131.1:0-5389 GCA_046318755.1 Planctomycetaceae bacterium | reverse complement strand
GTCTCAAATTCATCCTGAAGGAAGAGATTGTTCCCGACGGGGCGGACCGGGCACTCTTCCTGATTGCCCCCGTCTCGATCCTGGCGACGGCGACGTTTGTGTTCGCTGCGATTCCCTTCGGGTACGTCGTCCCCTGGCCTGGGCGGGACCCCATTGACTTGACCATCGCCCCCGGGATGGACATTGGCCTGCTGTTTGTGTTCGCGGTGGGCAGCCTGGGGGTCTACGGAGTGATCCTGGGGGGCTGGGCCTCGAACAACAAGTACAGCCTGCTGGGAGGGCTGCGTTCGAGTGCGCAGCTGGTGTCTTACGAGATTCCCCTGGGGCTGTCGGTGCTGGGGGTGCTGCTGTACGCCGGCTCGCTGCGGATGGAAACCATCATGACCGCCCAGGCCCAGTCGGGCTGGTGGTGGGTGGCGGTCCAGCCGTTGGGATTCGTCGTGTTCCTGGTCAGCGGTTGAGCCGAGGCGACCCGGCTCCCCTTTGACCTGCCCGAGTGCGAGCAGGAGCTGATTGGTGGCTACCACACCGAGTACACCGGCATGAAGTTCGGGATGTTCGCGTTCGCCGAATACCTGCACATGATTGTCGTGGCGTTTCTGTCGGTGATCCTGTTCTTTGGCGGGTGGCACTTCTGGGGCCTGGCACCGTACACCGAGGCGAACGAGGTGGGCTTGTTCGGGGCGTTGGTTCGGGTGCTTGTGCTGAACGTCAAAGTGCTGTTGATGATCTTCTTCTTCATGTGGATCCGCTGGAGCTGGCCGCGGTTTCGCTATGACCAACTGATGGACCTGGCCTGGAAGGCGATGATTCCGCTGGGGTTGATCAACCTCGCGATCTGCGCCTACAGCCAGGAATTCCTGCAACCCGACGACTACACCACCCGGGCGATCCTGGGTTGGCTGGCGGTGGGGGGCTGCCTCGCGTGGGGGGCCTTCTCGGCCTCGTCGCAACCGGCCCCGGCCCGTCCCAGTCCCGTCCGCGTGGGCTGATCCTCCAAGACTTTTCTGAACAACTCCATGCAGCCCGACGACAAGTCCATCAAGTGGGTGCGGGAACCCCAATTGGGGCTCACCGGCCGGATGTACCTCACGCCCCTGATCGATGGCCTCGCGACCACCGCCAAGCACTTCCTCTCGACGGTCAAGGGGGATGGCTTCACCCGCCAATTTCCCGAGGAACGGCCCGAGTTTGGTAACCCGCTGATCTACCGCGGAGTCCACCGGCTGAACAAGGACGACCAGGGGCGGGTCAAGTGTGTGGCGTGCTTCTTGTGCGCGACGGCCTGCCCGGCCCACTGCATCGATATTGTCGGGACCGCGGCTCCCTGGAACGATCGCGAGAAGTATCCCCAGAGCTTTGTGATTGACGAGCTGCGGTGCATTTACTGCGGCATGTGCGAAGAGGCCTGTCCCGTCGATGCCATTGAGTTGACCTCCCTGTTCGATCTGACCGGGGCGAGTCGCGAAGAGATGATCTTCGACAAGGAAAAGCTGCTGTCGGTCTACGACATGACCGCCGCCACCGAGCCCTCAAGAAAAGAACGCGAAGCCCAGGAACGGGCACCCGCGCTGGGAAAGGGGCACTGAGCTGATGTTGGCATTTGTCTCGGGATTCTCCCCGGGGGGCCTGACTCCCGTCTTGGCCGCGAGCCTGTGGGAGGGTCCCATGTTCCAATATTCCCTGCGGGTGCTGGGGGCGTTAGTCCCCCTGTTCGTCGGGATCTTCCTGATGCTGCCCCGGGGGGGGGCTGATCGCTCTCCCATCCGCTATCTGGGGGCGGCGTTGGTGGTGCTGTCACTGGTGCTGCTGGTGACTTACCCCCTGACCTCGGCGGATGGGGCGGTGGCCGAGTCTTCGGCAACCACCCTCTGGAGTCTGCCGCAGACACTCTCTTGCTACACCTTCCATGCCCTGGCCCTGGTCAGTGTCTCCGCCGCGGCATTGATGATTACAGCCCGCAACCCGGTCTACTCGGCCCTGTGGTTCTCGCTGGTGCTCTTGTCGAATTCGGGATTGTACCTGCTGCAAGGGGCCGACTTCCTGGCCGCCTCGACCATCATCGTGTATGCCGGGGCGATCGTGGTGACCTTCCTGTTCGTGATCATGCTGGCCCAGCCAAATGGAGCGGCCCGCTACGATCGGTTCGCTCGCGAGGGGTTGTTGTCGGCAATCACCGGGTTGCTGCTGTCGGGAGTGTTGATTGCCGCACTGCACCTGGCGATGCGGACCGAACCGCGCGGAGCGGTGGCCGGGGTTGCCAGTCGCCCGGCGGACTCGGTGGTGGCGGTTCATACGGCGGCGAATGGCAACTCGCTGATGGCGACTCATCCCCACGTAACCGGTTTGGGCCGAACGTTGTTCACCGACCAGGTGGTGAGCGTGGAAATCACTGGACTGCTGCTGTTGGCGGCGGTGGTGGGAGCCATGTTGATTGCGGGGCACCGTACCGAGGAAACCCATGTCCGGAAATGACGCTTGGCTCAACAACTACCTCGTGGTGGGAGCTTTGCTGTTCTCGCTGGGTGCGGTCGGCTTCCTGACCCGTCGCAACCTGATTGTAATCTTTCTGTGTGCCGAGCTGATGCTGCAGGGGGTCTCGACCACCCTGGTGGGCTTTAGCGGATTCCATGGCACCTGGGGTGGACAGGTGACTGCGATTTTCAGCCTGTCGCTGGCCGCCGCCGAGGCGGGAGTGGCTCTGGCTCTGTTTGTGATGCTGTTCAAGCGAGGATTCTCGCTCGACGTGTCGATTTGGAGCGACCTGCGGGAGGAAGACCAGCCCCCGGTCGAAGATGAACCCCTGGGAGACGAGCCGGTGGAAACACCAAGGCAGTGGCCGCACTTGGCCCCGGCCGGGCGGTTGCCCGAGCGGCGGTTGGGTGTGACAGGGGAAGCGGCACCGCGACGTGAGACGGTTGCCGCCGGGGAAGGAGTGTCAAGCAATGGCTGAGTTTCTGGTGCGGGCGATCCCGCTGTTCCCGCTGCTGGCCTGCCTGTTCGTGGCCTTGGCGGGGGCCCGTTGGTTGAAGGACAAGAGCCATCTGCCCGTGGCCTTGGGATGCGCGCTGTCGTGCGCGTGTTCGGTGCTGCTGTTGTTTTCGCTCTCGCCCTCGCAGGCCAACCCCAGCGGTCAGAAGACGGTCACGCTCTATCAATGGATGCAGATCGCCGAGCCCGAGGTGGCGGGCATTCCCGGATACCAGCCGGGGGGGGCGGGAGGTTCGCCTGGCCTCGACGCCAAAATTGCCCTGCGGGCCGATTCACTGTCGGCCACCATGCTGGCGATGCTGACTTTTGTCGCCACACTGGTGGTGATTTACGCGTCGGGCTACATGCATGACGACCGGGCCTACTGGCGATTTTTCGCCATTGTGGCACTGTTCGTGTTTTCGATGATCATGCTGGTGCTCTCGGCCAGCTTCCTGCAGTTGTTTGTGTTCTGGGAAGCGGTCGGGTTGTGCAGTTACCTGCTGATTGGCTTCTGGTACGAAAAGCCTGAGGCAGCCGCTGCCGGCATGAAGGCGTTTGTGGTCAACCGGATTGGTGACTTCGGGTTTGCTGCCGGTGTCTTCCTGATCTGGGTGACCTTCGGCAGCACCGATTTCGCCCGCGTTCTCGACGGTCAGGCGATTGCCGAGGTCTACCAGCGAAACCCCTATCTGGTGACCACGATTTGCCTCTGCCTGTTCACTGGGGCGATTGGTAAGAGCGCCCAGTTCCCCCTGCATGTCTGGTTGCCCGATGCGATGGAGGGGCCGACCCCGGTCAGCGCCCTGATCCATGCCGCGACGATGGTGACCGCCGGGGTCTACCTGGTCGCCCGGTGCACACCGTTGTATCAACTGTCTCCCACGGCCCAGGCATTCGTGGCGGTGATTGGGGCTCTGACCGCGTTGCTCGCGGCGTTGATTGCCCTGACCCAGAACGACCTCAAACGGGTGCTGGCCTATTCGACCGTCAGCCAACTGGGGTTCATGTTCCTGGGGCTGGGGACCGGCTCTCTGGTGGGGGTGGGAGGTGCCATGTTCCACCTGGTGACACATGCCTTCTTTAAGGCGCTGCTGTTCCTGGGAGCTGGCAGTGTGATGCATGCGATGGGTGGGGTGATCGACATGCGGGAGTTCCGCGGTCTGAAGAACCTGATGCCCCAGACGCATACCACCTTCCTGATTGGTGCCCTGGCCCTGGCGGGACTTCCTCCGCTGTCGGGTTTCTGGAGCAAGGACACGATTTTGGGAGCCGTCCACGAGCAAGCGCATTCGCATGCCGCGGCCCCGTCGGCGGAGGGGGCGTCGGAATCCGGCGCGGAAACCGCAGTTGACATGACGCCATTCGGGATGTCCCGTCCGAGTTTGTACAACCTGCTGTATTGGATCGGGACTTTCACGGCATTCCTGACCGCGTTCTACACCTTCAGGGCCTTTTTCCTGACTTTCTACAACGGTCCCGAGAAAGTTCCGCACGCGGCGGGACACCACGCCCATGAATCGCCGGCCGTCATGTGCCGTCCGCTGTGGATCTTGTCGGTGGGGGCGGCTCTGTTGGGGCTGTTGGTGGGTCATCTGACCGGCGTCTTAGACGGCTTCCTGGGGCGGACAATTCCCGGACTGGCCGAAGCCGCCCACGAGCATGGCATCAACTGGACCGTGGCGGTGGTGAGCACCCTGGTGGCTCTGGCGGGCGTGGCATTGGCCTGGGTGATGTACCGGGAGGAGTCTCCCCTCCCGGCCCGTCTCGCAGGTTTGGCGGGTCCGTTGACCCGACTGAGCGAAAACCGCTTTTACCTCGATGAAGTCTACAAGTTGCTGGTGGTTCGACCCCTCGAGGCACTGTCTCAGGTCAGCCGGTTCGCAGACTGGCTGTTGGTGGATGGTGCGTTGGTCACCGGTGTCAGTCGCATTCCCTCCCTGCTCGGACAGCTGCCGCGGCCGATCCAGAACGGGCTGGTGCAGTTCTATGCACTGGCCATGATGCTGGCGACGGCAGTTCTGATGTGGGCCCTGTTGTCCAAGCAATCCTGAGTGGCCGATGTTTCCCAGTGAATTGATTCCCTGTCTGATGGTGGCGCTTCCATTGGTGGGAGCCGTGTTGGTGCTGTTGTCGGCACCAGCGAATCGAGAGCAGGCCCGTTGGACAGCACTGACCAACGTGCTGCTGACGTTCGTGCTGTCGCTGCTGCTGGTGTCCCGCTACAACGTGCCCGAACTGCTGCCGCCCAATGCGGATGACATCGACCGGCGCGAGCTGGTGAAGCAGACCCTGCAGATGGGCCGAGCGTTTCCGTGGCTGTCTCCGCGGGTGGCGGACGAACCCGTCGCGGGAGCCGCCCGGCAGGTCGACACTCCAGTGCGGCTGGCGTTTGCCGTCGATGGCATCAGCCTGTGGC
>JBKCTR010000130.1:0-4150 GCA_046318755.1 Planctomycetaceae bacterium | reverse complement strand
CCAGCGGCTGACGGGAGGAACGGGGCGGTGGGAGGGGGGCCCTGGCTTTGGAGTGTTTCTGTCGGGCCCCTCGAAGACTGCCGATATCGAGCAGTCGCTGGTCATTGGCGCTCATGGAGCGCGGTCTTTGCACGTCATTCTGCACGACGCCTGAACGCCCCCCCCAGCCGGACCGGACACCACTCTCCGCTCGGCATCCTGGCGCGACCGATGGACACCAGAACCCAGAACCTGCCGGGCGGGGGGCTGACCTCGTTCGGTCCCCCTGGAGTCGAAGTGTCTCCCCAGTCGCGGACACTTCCGTGGCATCCAGCGATCCTCGATGCCGACACCTGGTGCCGCCAGTAGCTCGGCCCCAGAACTCGAGGGCTCGTCACGCGCGGTCCAGCGTTCCCCGGCAGATGCTCAGGCCGAGTGGCGAATCAACACGTCTGGAATGATGACCGGGAAGCCCCGAACCTCAATCGTCATCAACGGCCAGTCACCGGGGGGAGTGATCACTTCCGGATCCCCTTCAGTGATCAGCAGAGTGTCCCCCATCAGGCAACCCCCGACCTGCGGGTGCCAGTGCAGCGCGGTCTGGGGCTCCAGGGTTTGCACACTGTCGGGCAAGAGGATTTCCTCGGAGGGGCGATACCCGGTGATTTCGACTTGATCGTTGGCCAACCACTCGTTGGGAATTCCCATTTTCTCGTAGATGCGGCGGACCCGTTTCCAGATATCGCCAAACGATTCACCCGCGCGCGAGAAGTGGAATGCAGTGGCGGCCACCAAACTGGCCTGTTCGTACTGGGCCATCAGCGACTCGCAGCCAGGCCCCAGCGCCACCGTCCGGGTCGCCGTCACGTGCAGTCCCTCGGCCATTCCGCAGGCCGAGAGCGTGACCCAGGCCGTGCAGGGCAATTCGGAACGCTCCCACTGCCGGTACCGGTTGAGACGACCATCCGCAACCGCTCGCAGCCGCACCGGATGCACATTCTGACGCAGCAGCCGGTGGGCCATTTGCCCCACCACCTCATTCTCGGACTGGCCCAGTTCGAGTGTCCGGGCCGTCGCCTCCACCGCCCGGGACACCTTGGCCCCCAGACGCCGCAGGCGTTCACGTTCGAAAGGACTGAGCTGACACCGCAGTTCTGTAAAAATCCCCGGGCGGACCAGCCCATCCTCGGCAAGTCGCAATGGAACGTCCAACAGCAACCGGCGGCTTCGGCAGACCTCGTCGAGCAGAATCTCGCGGGGCTCCATCCAGGGGCGCTGCTTCAGAGAAAACCCCAGTCCGCCCAGTTCTTCATCGAAAATCGAGAGCGACTCGGTGTTGTCGCAGAACACGACCCGCGTGTCCGGTCCCACATACAAGGCCAGCGAGGAGTCGCCCATTCCAGGCCGACGCGACATGCCCGCCGTGAACCAGTTGATGTTGGCCGGATCACGCAACAGGCAGCCATCGCACTCCCAAACCGTCGCCAGTTCTGAGAGTTGTCTATGCTTTCGCTCCACGTCCCCGAGGCGGTCGACGTTCGGAAACACGAACTCGCCAGAGGAATGGTGGGCTGGGTCGAGCAGCATGGAGGGACTCGTCGCTCAGGGTGGCCGGACCGTAGGAATTTACCAAACTGCCAGAGCGGGTGTACCAAAATGACATCCCGAAGCCAGTCCAGTCAAAATCCACAACAGCCGGTGCGAGGAAAACCGTGGAACCGCTACAATCCTTAATTTGGGCATAGACGTCAAGCACGCCCAGAGTGTCAGCTTCCATACCAGTGGATTTTTATCGGTCCGCGAGGTAGTCTAAAAACGTTTGTTTGTCGGAGCGCAGTCCACAGAGGTCTCTTATGCACCGTCCGTCCTGTGTTCCCCATCGCACGTCCGGTGCGGATCGATTCGCGGCATGCGTGCAGTGGCTCTCCCTCACGGTCCGGGCGGTCGCCGTGCCAGTGGTGGTCTGCGCGGGCTCGCTCGATCTGTCGACGACCAGCGCCCAGGAGCCGCCGAAACCACCCCCCGCGGCCGTGACCCACGGCCACTCTTACCAGGGGGAGACGTTTAACGAGGGGCCCCGGCAGCGAGCCTACCTGATGGGCACCACGGGGCCAGTCCGGTTCCCGGCCACCACTCAAAATCCCGAGGTTCAAGCGTTCGTGAACCAGGGGGTCGGTCAGTTGCACGGCTTCTGGTACCTGGAGGCCGAGCGCAGTTTTCGGCAGGCCGCTGCCCTCGACCCACAATGTGCCATCGCGTTTTGGGGTATGGCGATGGCCAACACCAACAACGAAAAGCGGGCCAAGGGCTTCCTGGAACAGGCCGTCAAGTTGAAGGCCAAGGCCTCGGAACGCGAGGCGATGTACATCGACGCACTCGACGCCTACTACACGGCCGATCATGGTAAAGACAAGGAACGCCACGAGAACTACGCCCGGGCGCTCGAGAAAATCCTCTACAAGTACCCCGACGATCTGGAAGCCAAGGCCCTGCTGGGGCTGCAGTTGTGGCTCAACCGCGGCCATGGCAGCACCTTGGTCAGTCATCTGGCTGTCGACGCCCTTCTCAAGGAAGTGCTTGCCGCCGAGCCGCTGCATCCGTGCCACCACTTCCGAATCCACCTCTGGGACTACGAAAAGGCCGAGTTCGCCCTCGATTCGTCCGCCAAATGCGGGCAGGGCTCTCCCGGGATTGCCCATATGTGGCACATGCCAGGCCACATTTATTCCCGCGTGCACCGCTATGACGACGCTGTGTGGCAACAAGAGGCCTCGGCCCGCTGCGATCATGCCTACATGATCCGTGATCGGGTGCTGCCCGACGAAATTCACAACTACGCCCACAACAACGAGTGGCTCTGCCGAAACCTCACCTATCTGGGCCGCGCCCGGGATGCTCTGTCGCTCGCCCGCAATCTGGGGGAACTTCCCCGGCATCCCCGCCACAACAGCGTGACGGGAGGAAAGAGCGCGGCTTTCAGTCGCCAACGGCTGTTCGAAACCCTGACCTTGCTGGAGCTGTGGGACGACCTGATCGCTCTCTGCGACACCCCCTACCTGGAACCGACCGACGACGAGGGAGAGCAGATCAAGCGGCTGCGGCACCTCGCCTCGGCGTGGATCCGCAAGGGGGACGCGGCGCGGGCTCAACCGCTGCTCGATGATCTGCGGCAGCGCGCGGGGAAACTGCGACCGAGACTGGCCGAATTCGCCCAGCCGGCCGGCTTCGCCGTGAAGCTGCCCGAAGGAGCTGATCCCCGTCCGGAAGAGCCCCCCCTGCCCCAGCTCTCGGACGATGAAAACAACCGCAAGCGGCAGGTCGAGAACTCACTGCGGCCAATTGATCTGGCGATCGCGGAAGTCGAGGGACACCTGGCTGTCAGCCAGGGAGACCTGAAGACCGCCCACGAAAAGCTGCAGCAGGCCGGGGGGGTTGACCCTCTCTATCTGGCCCGTCTGCAATTGTTGTCGGGCGAGCGCGACAAGGCCCTGCAGGCGGCCAAGTCTTCGGTCGACAGCAAGAAGAACGAGGTGCAGCCGCTGGCCAGCCTGGTGGAGCTCTTGTGGCTCGCCGGTGAACAGACCGATGCCCAGCAGCGGATGACAGCCTTGCGCGAACTGGCAGGCCGGGCCGACTTGGATCTCCCTGTGCTGCAGCGGCTGGCCCCAGTGGTCCAGTCGCTGAATTTGCCAGCCGACTGGCGGACTCCCCGCCCCGCCGCCACGGACGTCGGCATTCGCCCCGATCTCGACTCCATCGGGCCGTATCGCTGGCATCCTTACCAGGCCCCCAGTTGGTCGCTGCTGGATGCCACCGGAGCGGAGCGTTCGTCTTCTCAGTTCCAGGGACGCCCCACGGTTGTGATCTTCTACCTGGGTTATGAATGCCTGCATTGCGCCCAGCAATTGCAGGCGTTCGCCCCGTTGACGGCCGAGTTCGAGAAGGCGGGCATCAACCTGGTCGCGGTCAGCACCGACAACGCCGATGGTTTGAAGAAATCGCTCGAGAACTACAAATCGGGAACTTTTCCGTTCCCTCTGGTCAGCGATGCGTCCTTCCAGACCTTCAAGGCCTTCCGGGCCTTTGATGATTTTGAGAATAAGCCGTTGCACGGAACGTTCTTCGTCGACGGCCGGGGGCTGGTCCGTTGGCAGGACATTGGCCACGAGCC